>JAJRWO010000014.1 GCA_024276775.1 Gammaproteobacteria bacterium
GACAATATTCCTTGATTATAGAAAATTTGTGAAAGCAGATAGTATTATTCAATCCTGCTAGTTGCAATTATTATACGAATTCAGATAAGTCTAAAAAGCTATTAAAGAGTCATAAGTCTCATCAAAAAAATCATCTCAGTTTGAAAAGTTAGGTTTTTTAATCAGAGCCTTTACTGAGAGTGGTTGAAGGCGTATCTTAATATGGAAGTTGAGGTTCAAAGAAAAAATTAATGAATTTTCATATCGCTAAAAGTTTAAGTGATTTTATGAGACTGCAAGTGAGTCACTCCGTAATGAGCTTTAATAAGTGGCGTTTGTCAGCTAACAAGCAGCTCCATTAGGCGCGGCAAAGCATCATAATTTTTGCGAGGCAAAAACACATACTCCTTTGCCACGCCAATGAGCATGGCGTTGAGGAGTGTTAACACACTCCTCCGTACATTAGCTTACTTCCAAGCACCTTTCAGCATATTCATAACCTCTTCACCGCCATTGGACTTGGCATACCCCAGAATTTCTGGCACAAATTTTCCAGCCATATCAGGGCTCAAGCCCAGTTTAGAGAAGCTTCCCGCAACACCCGCCAGACCAGAGAGTTTATCAGCGTTTTCGCCCACCACTGCCCCAAGCCCACCCAGTTTTTCTGTCAATTCAGTGGCCTTTGGTGCCGCTGCCAATAACGAATCCATGCCTGGAATAGATTCACTGACTTTGGCAAACTCACTTGAACTCAAGCTTTTTTTGGCCATTCCAAGCAACGCACCCGCACCGCCCATTGCCTGACTGTTAGTCACGCCTAGCTTTTCAGTCAACGCGCCAACCAGCCCCATTGTTGACATGCTTGCTTCGTTACCACCATTTAAGCCTGGCATTGATGAACACGCATTAACCAACATGATAAATACCGAAATAAACGACAGTTTCAACATTTTTCTTTTCAAAATATTTTCCTTATTAAATTAATTGGGCAGATTTGTCCGCCTCCGAGTCTAATTACATAAATACAAAAAATCCACAATTGTAAATACAAAAAACAATTATTGACAGTTACCCATCCCCCTAAATAGCATGTTCATGCGTAAGCAGCCAAGGGGGCTTTTCACCTAAGTTTTATTTTCGCTGCAATTGAGCCACATCCCTCACCGCCCCACGCGAGGCACTGGTGGCCATTGCCGCATAAGCCTGTAACGCCGCGCTGACCTGACGCTCGCGATTGACTGGCTGCCAGCCCAAGGCATCCATGGCCTTGCGCCGAGCCACCATCTCTTCATCTGACAAGACTACGTTGATCGTACGATCAGGAATATCGATTTCGATAGTATCCCCCTCTTGCACCAGCCCAATAGCACCACCTTCAGCTGCCTCAGGCGAAACATGGCCAATCGACAGTCCTGATGTACCACCAGAAAAACGCCCATCCGTAATCAAGGCACACGCCTTGCCCAGCCCTTTCGACTTCAGGTAACTGGTGGGGTAAAGCATCTCTTGCATGCCCGGACCACCACGCGGCCCTTCGTAACGAATAATGACCACATCGCCCGCCTTAATCTTGTCATCCAGAATCGCCGCCACCGCATCATCCTGACTTTCAAAGATGCGTGCCACGCCACTAAACTTGAGATTTTCATCATCGACGCCGGCGGTCTTCACCACACAACCATCCTCAGCAATATTACCGAACAGCACCGCCAAACCGCCCTCGTTGCTATAAGCGTGTGCCATATCGCGAATACAACCATTGACACGATCAACATCCAGCGTTGGCCAACGCTTGTTCTGACTAAAGGCTTGTTGGGTTGGCACATTGCCCGGCGCTGCCTTGAAAACTGTTCTACCTGAGGCGAATCAGAAACGCAAATATCCCACTTGGCCAAGGCATCAGCAAGCGTTGGCGCATGCGTCATTGGCACATTACGATGCAACAAACCGCCGCGATCCAACTCACCGAGAATTGCCATGACCCCGCCAGCGCGATGCACATCTTCCATGTGATAGAGCGGGGTCGACGGTGCGACCTTACACAACTGCGGCACCTTACGTGACAGACGGTCGATATCTGTCACTGTAAAATCAACCTTAGCCTCTTCCGCTGCGGCTAATAGATGCAAGATTGTATTGGTGGAACCCCCCATAGCGATATCCAGACACATAACGTTTTCAAACGCCGCCTTGGACGCAATCGCCCGTGGCAATACACTGGCATCATCCTGTTCGTAATAACGCTTGGCCAAATCAACAATCAATCGACCCGCACTCAGAAATAACGCCTCCCGATCAGCATGCGTCGCCAGCATCGTACCATTGCCCGGCAGCGATAACCCCAGCGCCTCGGTCAAACAGTTCATCGAGTTGGCCGTAAACATGCCGGAGCAAGAGCCACAGGTCGGGCAAGCCGAACGTTCTATAATCGCCACATCTTCATCCGTCTTGCTTGGATCAGCGGCCGAAACCATGGCATCTACCAGGTCCAAATGCACCTCTTTACCCTGGATAATGGCCTTGCCTGATTCCATTGGCCCACCCGAAACAAAGATCACCGGAATATTCAGTCGCAGCGCTGCATTCAACATGCCCGGCGTGATTTTGTCACAATTGGAAATACAGACAATCGCATCGGCACAATGCGCATTGACCATGTATTCCACCGAATCGGCGATCAGCTCGCGTGACGGTAGCGAATACAACATGCCACTGTGGCCCATGGCAATGCCATCATCAATAGCAATGGTATTGAACTCTTTCGCCACACCACCGGCCTTCTCTATTTCCCGCGCCACCAACTGGCCCATATCTTTCAAGTGGACATGACCTGGGACAAACTGGGTAAAGGAGTTGGCCACCGCAATAATGGGTTTACCGAAATCCTCATCCGTCATGCCAGTGGCACGCCACAAAGCACGGGCACCGGCCATATTACGGCCGCTGGTGGAGGTACGGGAACGGTATTCAGGCATGGTCTAAACCCCTGTTTAATTTAAATTCAGAAAGAAGCTAAAGATAGCAAGTTTGGTGCATTGAGGCGACGTATCACACCCAGCCGTTATATCGCCTCAGAACCAGCCAGGAATAAAGCGGTATTTCACCCGTTTCATATACTGCCGATACTCTACATGCTTGCGCAGATGTCGTTCTTCCGTCAGCGCCCGCATGATATAAAGCGCATTCCACGCCAGATGGCCAAAAATCAATTGCGGCGACATCCAGAACTGTGCGTAGAAGGCGGTTTGCAACCACC
>JAJRWO010000150.1 GCA_024276775.1 Gammaproteobacteria bacterium
AATGAAGGCGTGCCAGGCCAGTTACTCAACGTTACGCTGCATTATGAACGCGGTCACTGGCAACAACTTGATTTCCTCGAATTGGATGAAGACCTTATGATGGATGCTTATCTTCAGGCCGTCGTCTGGGCATCAGAAGCATGCAGTGCTTTGCTAGGGGATTAGACTATGTTTCACCAACGCTCAAATCAATCGCATTGGAAGCGCAGGTGTTTGCCACATGATGTATTAGAGGAACCTTTAAGAAAGTATCAATAAGCCTGAATCGCAAAGTTCCTTAAATAAAATATTGTACCAAAACGACTCAAAGTCATCCAAACCGGTATTCTCGTAATGGGTTTTGATGTTGTTAAAATAATAGGTATTTTCTGTTTTTACCGAGATAAGCTGTAAAATTTTGATAACCCAACGGCTTTGTGCGGCAGTGACAAACAAAGATATGCCGCCGGTTTTATCATGAAACACTAACTCATGTTTAGCACCGAGATTAATGACGATGGGAGCATTGCCAAGCCAGATGATTTTGGCACGGGCGTTGATGGTGAACGACTCATTGTTTTCGGACAATGCCTTGTCAATATAATGTTTTTTAATGGTTGTTTTTGGCACTTTAAAATCAAACCACTGCTGTAATGGAAAGTCAAAACCAACCGCGTGCATATAGTTGAATAGAGATTTTTTCAGGCCATCGCTAAAGGCGTCGTGATCAATGCCGCGAGGGTCGCTATAGCGCAGATCATTATTTGCAAAAGCCCCGATTTTGTCGTTTTCAATTTTTATACGGTATTCATGCGGATTCAGCCCGACAGGACTATGGGCGGTCAGGGCAAATTGATGCCAAAAACCTGATTGGATAATGCCTGCTTCAAAGAGTTGCCGAACCATTTCTAAGGAATCGATGCTTTCTTGTTGGGTTTGTGAAGGAAAACCATACATCAGATAAGTATGAACCATGATGCCCGATTCGCTAAAATTACGGCAAACGTTGGCAACCTGTTTGACGGTGACGCCTTTTTGAATCAGTTTTAATAATCGCTCGGAGGCAATTTCCAGTCCACCTGAAACGGCAATACAACCTGATGCTTTGAATAGTAAACACAAATCCCGGCTGAAGCTTTTTTCAAAACGAATATTGGTCCACCAGGTAACGCTGAGTCTGCGCCTTAATATTTCCAGGGCCAGGTCGCGCATCAACGCAGGTGGTGCGGCTTCATCAACAAAGTGAAACCCACTTTGCCCGGTTTGTTGAATGACCCGTTCCATTCGGTCGCAGATAAGTGAGGCCCTGACAGGTTGGTATGTCTTTATGTAATCGAGTGAGACATCACAAAAAGTACATTTTCGCCAATAACAGCCATGCGCCAGGGTCAGTTTGTTCCAGCGGCCATCACTCCAGAGGCGGTGCATGGGATTAAGGGTTTCGAGTACAGATATGTATTTATCCAGCGGCAGGTCTGAATAGTCTGGTGTGCCCGTTTCGCTTTGTGTGTAGTCCTTTGCATCACTGTTGTCGATGTAGGTGACTGTGTTGTCCAGCAAACAAAATGTACGGCGTAAATGGTTTAGCTCGCGTTCACCGTCAATGTATTGAATCAAATGTTCAATGGGGGATTCGCCATCATCAAGACTGATAAAATCGGTGTATTCAAATACCCGGGTGTCTGTCAGTGATCGCAGTTCTGTGTTGACAAAACCACCCCCCAGCGCCACCGTGATATTGGGGTGCCATTTTTTAAGCCATTGGCCACAGCGCAAGGCAGAAAATAAATTACCGGGGAAGGGGATAGAGATAGCCACCAGTTGGGGCCTTTCTTTGTCTATATAGCGGGCTAAATGGTCGATTAAAATGTTATCGATAAAACTGTATTCGTTTTGCAGTGAGGTGTGCAATTCATCAAAACTGTTGGCTGACCTGCCCAGTCGCTCAGCATAACGACTAAAACCAAAATTCTCATCCACACATTCTGTGATTAAATCAGCAATGTCTTCGAGATAAAGGCTGGCCAGGTGTTTGGCTCTGTCCTGAATACCCAGGCTGCCAAATGCCCAGTCCAGGTCAGTTATCTGAGCGAAGCGGCTTGCCTCGGGCAAAAAATCATCGTGACAGATTCTTTGCGCCAATGTTGGCTCATGGCCTTGAAGGAACCGGATAACCGCATCAATGCTGTCAATGTAATCTTCCTGAAGGGCGATAATACGTTGGCTATTTTCAGAAATTGATAGACTCTCAGTGGCATCAAACAGTTGTATTAAGCCTGTACGGGAAAAAATACTGTTGATGACTTCAATGCCCAGGTCAGCCTGAGTACTAGGTATATCGATCAGGTTCAAAAAACCCTTGAGATAAGCTGTTGCGGGGTAGGGGGTGTTGAGCTGCGTGAATGGCGGGGTCAGTAGAAGTGCTTTGATCGTCATGAGAATACAAAGTGTGCTGTGGATGTGAAATCATAATATTGTTTTGGCAAAAGCGGTCTAGCCTTTTTTATTTCTCGTTGTCGTATTACGCTCAATGCGGGTATGACTGGCCTTATTGGCCCGTGTTGGGCGGCGACGTTCATCGATTTTTTGAAGCAGCACTTCACGGCTGCCGACGTCATAGCCGGGTATTTTAATGCGTTTAATGCGACCGCCAATCAGGCGCTCAATATTGGCCAGAGAACGTTCCTCTTCGCGACTTACCAGTGAGATGGCTTGGCCTTTTTCGCCAGCGCGGCCACAGCGGCCAACGCGATGAACATAGTCTTCCGCCAAGTAGGGGAGGTTGTAGTTCACTACGTGCTCAAGCCCCTGAATGTCCAGGCCACGGGCGGCCACTTCGGTGGCCACCAGTACCTGAATTTTTGCATTTTTGAAGTCAGCAATAGCGCGACGGCGTGCCCCCTGACTTTTATCGCCGTGGCAGAGTGCGGATTTAATTTTTGCCTGTTTCAGTGTTGTGATGAGTTTGTCGGCCTGGTCTTTGGTGCTGGTAAATACCAATGCCTTGAACCAGTTGTGTTGCTCAATCAGCTCAATAAACAGCTCTGCCTTGCGGCGCTCTTCTACAGGGTAGACCGCATGTTCGACTGTATCGGCAATGGTATTTTGTTTGGTGGCACTAATCGTTTCGTGTCTGTTTAGAAGCTTGTTGGCCAGTTCTTTGACCGCTTGTGACATGGTGGCAGAAAAAAGCAAGGTTTGACGCTGTTGACTGGTTTTTTGCAGTAAGGACTGAACGTCGGCAATAAAGCCCATATCCAGCATTCGGTCGGCTTCATCCAGCACCACAAACTCTACCTTGGAGAGGTTGATGTTACCCTGTGTCAAGTGTTCCAACAGACGGCCTGGGGTCGAGACGATAATGTCGATACCGGCCTTAAGTTTATTTTCCTGGCGGCTTAATTTAACACCGCCGTAGAGTGCGATAATTGACAGCGGTAAAAACCGGGCGTAGCCCTGGATGGTTTGCGTCAGTTGCTCGGCCAGTTCCCGGGTTGGGGCCAGAATCAGTGTGCGGACATTACCGGGCGAGGCTGGTTGTGGGCGGTCAAACATTTGCTGTAAAATAGGCAGGGCAAAGGCGGCGGTTTTGCCCGTGCCTGTTTGGGCGTTGGCGAGTAGATCCTTACCGCGACGGGCAGGAATAATCGCTTGCTCTTGTATAGGCGTCATTTGTTTGTAGCCGCAGGCATTGAGTGCCTTCTGGATCTCGGGTGCCAGATCTAAAGATGAAAACATCATGATAAGTCCTCTGTAGGTCATGCTACAGCTAAAAAACAGGCTCGAATTATAGCGGATTTCAGGCCTGACAGTCAGATTTTGCTTCAGGCGTTGATTTCCGGGTTTAGGAATAGGAGGTATGTCACGTTATATACTTAAGGGTGGGTTTGTTTGTAAGGCTGGCTGGCCCTAAAGTTGTTTAAAGATTTCTTGACCCGCTTTGAATTAATATTCTGTTGCTTGCTTCTTTGATGTAAAACAAAATAACTGTCTGATGAGTCGACTAATATTTCATATCTCCGCGTTGATTATTTTTATGGTGGCAAACTGCAATGCGTTTGCTATGCAAGAGATTAGCGATACTGACGATAAACTTATCGTCAGTATTTTAATTGAAGAGGATGATGGCCGTGAGTCGAGTGGTATGTTGGATGCCGTTATTAGCCAGCTTGATGTCACGCATCACTCTATTTCCAATCAGCTTGAAAAGACAGCGACTTCAATTGATTCCTTCTTTGCGAATGATAGTGTATTTGAACAGAGTAATCGCAGTTATATGCGTGTCGCCCTGGATATGGTTTCTAAAAAACACGGGGGCTTAGGTTTTGCGGGTGATTTGAAATTAAAAGTTGATTTGCCGCATATTAAAAAACGCTTGAAGCTGATGATAGAAACAGACTCGCAACGAGATTCAAAGGAAAGCCTGGAGCAGTTACCGGCTGATGTTATTCAGGAAAGAGATTTTTTTATTTCACTGGAAAGAAGGTTGGGTGGCAAGAAACGCTGGGATATTCGTCCTGCTTTGGGGCTTAAAATAAACGCCCCTATCGACTTGTTTTCGCGCCTGCGCACATTTAGATATTTTGCACTGGGTCATTGGCTGTTACGGGCATCTAGTTCCCTGGCCTGGTATGACTCACGAGGTTATGGTGCTAATGGCGTGCTGGAGTTTGATCGGGAAATTAATCAAAGACTGACATTTCGGGTGACATCGAAGCTGGAATGGCAGGAAGAAGAAATGTTTAGGCGTTTCGATCAAACGCTGACGCTGTATCAGCATATTAATGAACGTCAGAATATAGCCTATCAGATTGCTGCTTTTGCCGATGATGAAAATGACTGGCAATCAAACAGATATTATATGCGTGTCCGTTATCGTCAGGGGCTTTACAAAAAATGGATGTTTGGTGAAATTATCCCTCAACTAAGCTTTCTTAAGGAATCGGGTTTTCATAACGAAAGCTCAATTACCTTCCGTCTGGAAATGGTCTTTGGTGAGAATTACCGGTGATTCAAAGGGTATTTAATGCTTAATCGCGCAAGCACGATTACTGACAGTAATTTAGGTATAATCTGGTTTCTGTCATGGGAGTTGTGTTAACCAATGTTGCTTATAAAATTACTGCTGATTCTGGCTGCTTTAGTGGCTTACTCGTTTGTTGCCAAGGCCTGTCTTAAACTGCTCAAGATACCTGCGACTATGCAATCCATTGCGATCTTTGTTGTGTCTGGTGCAATTGCGGGTGTCATTTCCCTGCTTATTTACGCGTCTATGTTGGCCGAAGCGCAGGGGCATATTGGTGATGAACCACAGATTTTTAACATGTTTTCAGTGCCGGTGTTAATTGCGATCGCGGTGAGTATGGTGGCGGTTAAAATTTCTTCTGCGGGTCGACAGCGTTGATCCCAGTAAATAAGGAGTGGAAATGATATGATTTTCACGCCTTAGAGGCTGTTAACACTCATTCTAAATCAGCGTTGCCGTTCCAAAAAGTGCTCAAACCATAAGCTGTGCTGGCAATTGTTAGATGCCGTGTTTGTGTGTTTTTCAGTATAGAGCGGGTAGAATCCAGACAAGAGATGGACATAATAAAAACAGGGGCTTATGACTAAAAAAATGGTCAAATCGACAGTAACGGTGAGCAGCATGACCCTGCTGTCGAGGATGCTGGGATTTATTCGTGACATGGTGGTGGCGCGCATCTTTGGTGCGGGTTTGGAGACGGATGCCTTTTTCGTCGCCTTCAAAATTCCTAACTTTATGCGCCGTTTGTTTGCTGAGGGTGCCTTTGCTCTGTCCTTTGTGCCGGTCTTGTCGGAATATAAGGCTCAGCGTGATCACGATGAAATAAAACGCCTTACCGATGATGTGGCTGGCACCTTTGGTGCCGTGTTGTTGTTGATTACGGTTATTGGTGTGTTGGCAGCGCCATTGTTAATTGCCATCTTTGCACCTGGTTTCATTGATGAGCCTGGAAAATACGACCTGGCCACCGAGATGCTCAGGTTGACCTTTCCGTATATATTTTTTATCTCGCTGACCGCTTTTGCGGGTGGCATCCTTAATACTTATGGTCGTTTTGGTGTGCCAGCCTTTACGCCGGTATTGTTAAATTTAGTGTTAATCAGTTGTGCCCTGTGGCTGGCGCCGCAGATGGATGAGCCGATTATGGCTTTGGCCTGGGGGGTGTTTTTTGCAGGCCTGGCTCAGCTGCTGTTTCAATTCCCCTTTTTGGCCAAATTGAAATTGCTGCCTCGGCCACGTTTCAATCGAAAAAATAAGGGTGTGCAGAAGATAAAAACCTTGATAATCCCGGCTCTTTTTGGCTCGTCGGTGGCGCAAATCAATTTGTTACTGGATACGTTGATCGCCTCGTTTTTGGTGACAGGCAGTGTGACCTGGCTTTATTTCTCTGATCGTTTGGTGGAGTTTCCTCTGGGCATATTGGGTATTGCCCTGGCAACAGTGATACTGCCGAATCTTTCTCAGCAACATGCGGCGGCCTCCACTGAAGCCTTTTCTAAAACCCTGGACTGGGCGCTGCGTTGGGTACTGATTGTGGGTACCCCGGCCATGGTGGGTTTGTTTTTGTTGGCGGGCCCCATGTTAACCACCTTGTTTCAGTATGGGGCGTTTAGCCAACACGATGTTGAAATGGCGGCAGGCAGTCTGATGGCATACTCAATTGGATTGATGGGTTTTATTCTGGTTAAGGTGTTGGCCCCCGGCTTTTATGCCCGCCAGGACACCAAAACACCGGTCAAAATCGGGATTATTGCCATGCTTGCCAATATGGTCATGAACCTGATTCTGGTGTTTCCATTGGCACACGTAGGTTTGGCATTGGCGACATCACTATCAGCCTTTCTGAATGCTTTTTTGCTGTTTCGTGTGTTGCGTCGTGAAGGCGTTTATCGCCCGGAGGCAGGTTGGTTGACGTTGATGTTACAAGTGTTGGCGGCCAATCTTGCCATGGCTGCTCTGTTGTGGTGGGGCGCGGGTGATTTACAAAACTGGTTTGCGTGGAGTGGTTGGCAACGGAGTATGCAGTTGTTGTTGTGGGTGGCTGCGGGTGCTGCGCTCTATTTTGTGGTGTTGTTGTTATGCGGGGTTAAATTTCGTCAGCTCTGGCAACAAAAAGGCGCATAAACCAGTATTAGACAGGGTATCGCTGTTATCCACTGGCTGATACGGATTGAGGCCGCTTAGAAATGAAAACGATATAACATTGACAACGCGCAAGACTCGTTTTTTTGAGCATATTTTTAAAAATGTGGGGGTTTATTTAGAGGTTTCTTGAATTTTTAATGCCGACACTTGAGTTATAATTATCAAATGAACAAAACCCCAATAAATATTGTGCTAATCGGTTCAGGCATCATGAGTGCGACCTTAGGTGTTTTACTCAGAAAATTAATCCCTGATGCCAATATTTCTATTTACGAACGACTCGATAAAATGGCTGCGGAAAGCTCTGACGCCTGGAATAATGCAGGTACCGGGCATTCTGCTTTTTGTGAACTGAATTACACGCCGCTTGAAAATGGAAGAATTAATATTACCAAGGCGCTGGAAATAGCGAGCAGTTTTGAGGTATCTAAACAGCTATGGGCCTATCTTAAAGAAACAAATTGTATTTCTTACGATATCCCTTTTATCAACGACATCCCGCACATGAGTTTTGTCTGGGGTGAAGAAAATGTTGATTTTCTCAAGCATCGATTTGAGGCAATGCAGTTGGCCCCTATTTTTCAAGATATGACTTATTCAGCGGATCAAAAGCAAATAACGGATTGGCTGCCTCTCATGATGGAGGGCAGGGTTTTTGATCAGCCATTCGCCGTGACGAAAATGGATATCGGTACCGATGTAAATTTTGGAGCGATTGCCAGAGGTATGCTTGAATACTTGCAAAAAGACGGAAATGTCGATATTCACTTAGGGCATAATGTTTGTGATTTTTCGAGGCTAGAGGATGGTCGGTGGAAAATTGAAATAGAAAATCTGGCGACAGAAGAACGTAAAGAAGTTTTTACCGATTATATTTTTATCGGTGCTGGCGGCGGAACGCTTTCGCTACTCGAAAAAATGGCGATTGAGGAAGCTAAAGGCTATGGTGGTTTCCCTGTGAGTGGGCATTTTTTTCAATGCACCAATGAAGACGTTATCGGCAGGCATACAGCAAAGGTTTATGGTAAAGCGGCCGTCGGTTCGCCACCGATGTCCGTGCCTCATCTAGATAGGCGAATGATCGATGGACAGTGTTCATTGTTGTTTGGCCCTTATGCGGGATTTTCTACCAAGTTTTTAAAAAATGGATCTTACCTGGATCTACCGTTATCCATCGAAAGGCACAACATCTGGCCGATGTTATCGGCGGCTATGCGAAATACAAAGCTGACTAAGTACCTTATAAAACAAGTAATGCAATCTGATGAAGACAGGTTTTCTGAATTACAGGCTTATTATCCGAACGCAAAAATAGAAGATTGGACATTGATCACCGCAGGTCAACGGGTACAGATTATCAAAAAAGACAAAAATGGTGGGGGCGTTTTACAGTTTGGTACTGAGATTGTTTGCTCAGCAGATAAATCAGTCGCGGCTTTATTGGGCGCCTCTCCTGGGGCATCGACTTCAGTTACCATTATGTTAGAGGTGATAAAAAAGATGTTTCCAGAAGAACTAAAGAGTCAAAAATGGCAGCGAACGCTGCAAGAAATAATACCCACTTACGGAACATCGCTTATTGACGATGGCAAGCTCTGTTTAAAAACAAGAAAACGCACGACGGAAATATTAAACCTGGACAATGAGTCACACCCAGGATGGAGCTAATCCGCGGCTTTCATAATCTGCGGCCACGTCATCGAGGTTGTGTTGCTACGATTGGTAATTTCGATGGTGTTCATCTGGGTCATCAGGCGGTATTAGGGCAGTTGGCTGAAGCGGCTGGACGCCTGAATTTGCCGACGGTGGTGATCAGCTTTGAACCACAGCCACAGGAGTTTTTCGGTGCGGCGGCTGATGCGCCACGCCTGACGCGTTTGCGTGAGAAACTTCAGGCGTTACGTCGTTATTCGGTTGATCGGCTGGTGTGTCTGTTATTCAACGACCGCCTGGCCCGGTTATCGGCCGATGAGTTTATTCGCCGGTTACTGGTTGATGGCCTGGCTGTGCGATACCTGGTGGTGGGTGATGACTTTCGTTTTGGTTATCAACGCCGAGGTGATTTCGCCATGCTCCGGGCGGCGGGTGAAAAATATGCTTTTCGAGTGGTGAACATGCACCGCTTTCAGGTGGATGGTGAGCGTGTCAGTAGCACCCGGGTGCGCCAGGCACTGGCCCAGGGGGCGATGAATACGGCGGAAAAACTACTGGGACGCCATTATCGTATGAGTGGCCGGGTGGCGCATGGTGATAAGCGTGGCCGTGAATTGGGATTTCCGACGGCAAATATTCATTTACATCGCCAGGCGACAGCGGTAGGCGGTGTATTTGCGGTAGAATTGTTTGGTATTGACGGTGAACCCGTGGCCGGTGTTGCCAATGTGGGTACACGACCGACGCTGGATGGTACTCGTAGCTTGCTGGAAGTGCATCTGTTTGATTTTGATGACGATATATATGGTCGTTACGTGGAAGTGGTTTTTTTGCACAAACTGCGTGATGAAGTACGTTTTGCTTCGTTTGATGCATTAAAGCAACAGAT
>JAJRWO010000151.1 GCA_024276775.1 Gammaproteobacteria bacterium
CTGTTGTCCCAGGAATAAGCATGTTCAATATGCTTTCTTGCCACCTGTCCCAGTTGTGCTGCTTTGTCAGGCTGTTCCAGTAACTCAATCACAGCGCAGGCAAACGCCTGCGTTGATTCTGCCACTATCACCTCGTTATTGGCTTCGGCGGTAATGCCATCAAAGCCCTGTGGCGTCACCACCACTGCCTTGGCCATGGCCATGGCCTCAAGCACCTTGTTTTGTACGCCACGGGCAATACGCATCGGTGCCACCACCAGTTGCGCATGAGCAAGGTAGAGAAGAATCTCTTTGACTGACCCCGTCACCTTGACACCAGCCAGATTAGCTAGTGCTTGTACCTGGCGTGATGGATTTGAACCCACAATATAAAATTGTGCTGCGGGGTGTTGTTTATGCACTTCGGGCAACACTTCTTTGGCAAACCAGGATACGGCATCGGCATTGGCCCAATAATCCATCGCCCCGGTAAAAACAATCACTTGCTCATCCTCGCCATAAGGGTTGGGGTAGTCAGTATCGGGATTAAAATAGTCAACATCCACACCATTATCGGCATAACCAACCTTGGCTCCATCCACTCCGGGCATGGAGGCAAACAATTCAGCCTCTTTGGCTGACACAAACAGACTGGCTTCAAACTCATCTGCCACTCGTTTATCAAACGTCAGCAGCGTGTTGGCTTCACGGCGATAAACCCAGTTCATGGGCCAGGATTTAGTGGCGGCATACTGCAACCACTTATCTGAATCGACATCGACAAAATCAACCACCCGGTGCTGATGCGCCCACTCGCGACCCATGACATATTGCGCCATGGCAGACGAGAACACTAATACCGCATCAAAGTCATGCTGCTGTTTTTGTACGTTAATCCAGGCATGCAGCCCGGCATCATTGTAATAGGGAATAGACATGGGCCCACGACCCAACAGCGCCGGCAAACTGCGCAACTTTGCTTGCAAGGGTTTGAGCGGTGCGGCATAAAAATCCTGACAGTATGTTTCCAGATCCTTAAGATAACGCCAGTCATGAGCATCATCAATGAAGGTGCCAAGATACACCTGAAAATGCTGTGACAGATACTTGAGAATATTGAAGGAACGAATTTTATCACCCTTATTGGGCGGATACGGAATGCGATGCACCAGATACAGCAGTTTTTTTTGTTGCGCCGCCATACGATCAATAACCTCAGCCCAAGTTCTTGACAATGTGCGGGCCAATCAGGCGCGTCATCGACAATGGCAGTTTCTTCCAGGCGTTAATGAAAAGACGGTATTTTGGATTTAACGGATTGATATCCGGCACCGCGTCGGCCTTGATTAAAACATATTCATGGTGCAACGGTTGCGGTTCAAAACCCCAGTTTTTTTTAAAACTATAAGCACCGGTGCCGACCTTACTGCGGCCATAATCAAATACGCGAATACCCTGCTCACAAGAATGACGCATCACTTCCCAATACATAAAGTCATTGCCCTTTACGGCTCGGGCCTCAGCCGTGCCGCCACCGTAATAAGGCAGCACCTGATCCTTGAAATAAAAATTCATCACACTGGCAATCAGACGGCCTTCTTGGGTGATGGTGAGGATGCGGCAATCATCGGCAAATACGTCTTTCAGTATTTGAAAATACTGTTTAGAAAATACAGGTGTGCCTAGGGCATGAACGCTTTGGGAATAGGCATCATAAAAACGTTCAATGTCTGAATCCCAGCAACTTTCCAGTCCCGCCTTAATGCCTTTGCGCACCATGGCGCGCTGCTTGCGGGGAATGTTTTTCAGGTTTTGTTCCGGGTCAGGATCTATCTCTTTACGAAAGGTGACATAGAGATCACGCTTGGCGGGCCAATCGTCGTGCTGAGGTGACGAGTTGCGAAATTCTAGGGAATCGACCCCCAGCTGCTGTGCCAGTTCAATCGCCGCCTGTTCCAGGGCTTGGCGCACGGCATCATCTTCGGCCACTACACCGCCATAAACACAAAACGGCATGGAACTCAGATGATTGCCAAACAACAAACTTTTGACGTGCCCCAGCGGCAGAATGCCTTGAATCTGGCCACCCTGTTCGACGTAGAGTAAATAAACCTGATGACCAAAGGCCTGCTCAATCACCTGTTTCCAGCCAGCACGATGAAAAAAAGTGGCCTCAGCGGCCTGCTCAACAAAGGCATCCCAGCGCTGGCTGTCCTGATCTGTTAGCTGCTTAACGTCCAAGCTGCTCTACTCCTGCAATCGAACCATCAACAAATACTTCATCCATTCGGCCCCAGCTGAAATCCTGTAACAAACGGCGCAAACGCTTTTCCGTGTGCTTCAGGTTCAGATAATGTCGAAAGCGGGTTTTGGCATTAATTCCGGTCTGGCGTGGCTGGGCTGGATCAATTTCCCAGGGATGAAAATAGAACACCCCCGCTTGCTGGTCATGGTGATTGACCCGCTGTAGCCCCCAGCGATAAAGCGGATAGGGAAACAACCTGAAAAAACCACCACCACCGCAAGGAAAACGACGCGAGCCCAAGGTAACAGTGGTGACGGGGATCTCCAGCAAACCACCGTCACCATTGGGATAAAACGGGAAGCGTGGTGCATCCGGCATGCCATATAGATCGTGTTTGATCGGGTAGATGCTGGAACTGTAGATGTAACCCGCTGCCTGCAACGCCTTCAGTGCCCACAGGTTTTTGGCACCGATGGAATAACTGGCGGCGCGATAGCCACGCACTTCGCAGCCGGCCAAATCTTCCAGCAAGTTTTTGGTCTTAATGATGTCTTGACGAAATTCGTCCGGTTTTTGCTGGGTCACACGAATATGTTCATAACCATGACTGGCCAGCTCGTGGCCAGCGTCAACAATGCGCTTTATCAGTGCGGGGTAACGTTCAGC
>JAJRWO010000152.1 GCA_024276775.1 Gammaproteobacteria bacterium
AATGCGCTGAATGGCAAACCGCTGCCGATTTATGGCAAGGGTGACAATATCCGCGACTGGCTGTTTGTTGAAGATCACGCCTGTGCCCTGCGTTTGGTGCTGGAGACGGGTGTGGTGGGCGAGACTTACAATATTGGCGGCCATAACGAGAAGAGCAATCTGGAAGTAGTGCAGATTATTTGCGCCACGCTGGATGAATTGCGGCCGGCGGCCAATGGTCAGCCCTATGCCGATTTGATTACTTATGTCACGGATCGTCCCGGTCATGATCAGCGTTATGCCATTGATGCCAGCAAGATTGAACGCGAGCTGGGCTGGAAGCCACAGGAAAGTTTTGAAACCGGGCTGCGCAAGACAGTGGAGTGGTATATAGAAAATGCCGATTGGTGGCGCAAGGTGACGGCGGCGGATTATCAGGGTGAGCGATTAGGGTTGAAATAATCGGGTTCTTACTTTCTTAGGGAAGGGAGGGGATTGATTCAGTGCATTTATCGTCCCCCCTGGCCGCCTCCTTGAAGGAGGGGGATAACCTTAATGATAACTTAAAGAGAAATAAGCATGAATAATTCTATACGCCGTAAAGGCATTATCCTCGCGGGTGGTTCAGGTACACGCCTTTATCCGGTGACCCAGGCGGTGTCGAAGCAGTTAATTCCGGTTTATGACAAACCGATGATTTATTACCCGCTGTCGGTGCTGATGCTGGCAGGTATCCAGGATATTCTGATTATTTCTACGCCGCAGGACACGCCGCGGTTTGAGCTGTTGCTGGGGGATGGTTCGCAGTGGGGGTTGAATATTCAGTATGCGGTTCAGGCCGAACCTGAAGGTTTGGCGCAAGCGTTTACTATTGGCCGTGAGTTTGTCGGTAATGCCCCGAGTGCTTTGGTGCTGGGCGATAATATTTTTTATGGCCATGACCTTTCGCAGCAACTGCAACAGGCCAATGCCCAGACCGAAGGTGCCACCGTGTTTGCTTACATGGTCAGTGACCCTGAACGTTATGGTGTGGTTGATTTTGACGCGGCTGGCAAAGCGGTATCCTTGGAAGAAAAACCCACGTTACCCAAGTCTAATTATGCCGTTACCGGGCTTTATTTTTATGATAACGACGTGCTGGAGATGGCGGCTGATTTAAAACCATCTGCACGTGGTGAATTGGAAATTACCGATATCAACAAAATTTATCTTGCACAACAGCGCCTGCATGTAGAGCGTTTCAGCCGTGGTTTGGCCTGGCTGGACACCGGTACTCACAGCTCGCTACTGGAGGCATCGATGTTTATTGAAACCATCGAAAAGCGCCAGGGGCTGAAGATATCCTGCCCGGAAGAGATTGCCTATCGCATGAATTTTATTGATGCGCAACAGCTGGAGGCACTGGCAGCGCCGTTGCAAAAGAGTGGTTACGGTGAGTATTTGATGCGCGTTTTACATGAGAAAATTTGGTAATGAATATCATTAAAACAGAAATTCAGGATCTGTTAATCATCGAACCCAAGGTGTTTGGTGATGAGCGTGGCTTTTTTTTTGAAAGTTTCAATGCCCGGGCGTTTGCGGAACAGGTCGGCGTGCAGGAATCATTTGTACAGGATAATCACTCTCGCTCTGCCAAGGGTGTGTTGCGTGGTCTGCATTATCAGATCCAGCAGCCGCAGGGCAAGCTGGTGCGCGCGGTTGAGGGTGAAATCTATGATGTAGTGGTTGATGTGCGTCGTTCATCGCCCACCTTTGGCAAGTGGTTTGGGTTGATATTGTCGGCAGAAAATAAACGCCAGCTATGGCTGCCGGCCGGTTTTGCCCATGGTTTTGTGGTGACCAGTGACTATGCTGAGGTGCTGTATAAAACCACGGATTACTGGGCCCCCGAGTATGAGCGTTCCATTGCCTGGAATGATCCGGCACTGGGAATTAACTGGCCGTTGGACGGTGAACCGTTATTATCAGCTAAAGATAAGGCCGGGGTACTCCTGGCTGAGGCCGAGGTATTTGCTTGATGCGTATTTTAGTGACAGGTGGCAACGGCCAGGTGGGTTATGAACTGCGTCGAACTTTAGCACCATTGGGTGAAGTGATGGCTCCCGGGCGTGATCAATGCGACATGGCCAGTGCTGACAGTGTGCGAGCCTGTATCCGTACCGTTAAACCTGATCTAATCGTCAATGCGGCAGCGTATACCGCGGTAGATAAGGCCGAGCAAGAGCCTGATCTGGCCATGGCGGTGAATGGCATTGCCCCTGGGGTAATGGCGGAAGAGGCCAATATACTGGGTGCAGCATTGATTCATTATTCCACTGATTATATTTTTGATGGCAGCAAGGGCAGTCCTTATGTTGAGGATGATGCCGCTTGCCCTATGAGTGTCTATGGTGAGACCAAGTGGGCGGGCGAAGAGGCTGTTAGAGGCGTTGCCAAGCGCTATCTGATTCTGCGCACCAGCTGGGTTTACGGTGTGCGCGGACAGAATTTTTTGTTGACCATTCGTCGCCTGGCCAGGGAACGGCAGGAACTGAGTATCGTTGCCGATCAAATTGGCAGCCCCACCTGGAGCCGCATGATTGCCGAGACCACAGGGTTGATGCTTGCTTACAGCGCCGGGCATCAAACTGAGCTGCTGGCCGACTGTACTGGCACCTATCACCTGACCTCGGTGGGTCAAACCAGCTGGCATGGCTTTGCCAAGGTGTTATTGGCGTTGGACCCGGACAGGGCCTCACACCAGCTACAGACATTAACTGCAATCAATACCGAGCAATATCCAACCCCGGCTCAGCGGCCGAAATATTCGCTGTTGAACAACAACAAACTGGCGCGGCAGTTCGGTTTACAACTGCCTGACTGGAATGACTGCCTAGCGCTGGCCTCGGCGGCTTAGCTTTACCCGTGCCTTTATTACGACGGACTATTTTTGTTCTGGCGCTATGCTTTGTTCAGTCCTCTGCACTCGCCGAGACCTTTCTGGCTGACCCGCAAACCTATCGCCCGTTATTAAAAACCCTGCAAGCGGGTGACTCCCTGTTGCTGGCACCCGGGCTGTATAAAAATGGCCTGCCCATTCATCGGCTGTTGGGCAGCCCGGGCCAGTCCATTACTATTGCCGCGCTTGATCCGCAACAGCCGCCATTGTTTCTGGCCCGGCGTGGCCACAATACCATCAGTATTGTCGATTCAGCTTATGTCATCGTTCGCGGGCTTGCGCTTGACGGCAGAGGATTGCCTGTGGCTGGGGTAAAGGCAGAGGGGCATGCTCGCTGGGCGCACCATATCACCCTTGAAGGGCTGGTCATCCGTGGCCATGACCATAATCAACAAACGGTGGCGATTTCAACCAAGTGCCCCGTCTGGGGCTGGGTGATCAGAGGTAATATTATCGATGGTGCTGGTACGGGGATTTATTTGGGAAATTCCGATGGCAGTGATGTGTTTGTGGGTGGTTTGATTGAACACAATCTGATTATGAATACCCTGGGCTATAATCTGCAGATCAAACACCAGAACAAAAGAGAGTCGGTCGCCGGAATGCCGAGCGATCGGCGTATTACGACGATTCGTCACAATGTCTTCAGCAAAGCAACGGGCAGTGGTCTACCTGAATTAGCGCGCCCCAATGTGCTGGTAGGGCACTGGCCTTTAACGGCGGCGGGTCGGAATGACTTGTATCAGATCTATGGCAACTTCTTTTACCAGAATCCATATGAGGCACTGTTTCAGGGCGAAGGCAATATAGCTCTCTACAATAACTTGTTGGTCAATCATGTTGGTGATGCGGTGCATATTCAGCGACATAATGATGTGCCGAGAGAGATTGATATTTTTAATAATACGGTTGTTGCCGCCGGTAATGGTATTATTATCAGGCCGCCGCAGGCGGATGTGCAGAGATTGGTGATGGCGTATCCACAGAGGGTCGTGGCCAATGCTATATTTGCTACAATTCCGCTGGTTGCCGAATCTCAGACAGGCAATATTACCGGGGCATTTGCCTCTGCTGGAAATTATCTGAATAAGCCGCTGGCAAGGTTAGGTGAGATGGATTTGCGGCCAAGAGAACAATTGACATCCAGGTTTTCCGTCATTCCAATGCAAAAATATAAGGCATGGAATCTGGATTTTGATGCTAATCCACGTCAACATAATGAGGTTGGGGCGTATTCAATTAAGCAGATGAAAAATGATTGGTTGCCCAGGCTTAAGCTGAAACCCGTGTCTTTGGTGGATGGCTGATGTTGTTTTCTTAGCCTGATATGAATGGCCAGAATTTTCGTTTAGACCGGGGCATTGTGAACAGGGTGCTGCAATCCGAGCCTGATCGGGTGTATTATGAATACTTTTAATTTTCAATATGGGGATGATGCAATGAAGAAACTACCTATTATTACCGCTGCAATGATGTTGGCGTTTGTAGCAAAAGGGGCAATGGCGGCATGTTCTGGCCCAGCCGTACAGGTGACGGAGGAAGCCCTTGATACTTTGCTGAATAATAGTACGGTGTGTGCAAGCCGTGGCGGGGAGAGTTGGCAGGAAGAGCATCACGCTGGTGGTGTACTGACGGATTATAAAATGGGGCCTAATGATACCGTGGATCCTACCAAGCAGCTTGGAAACTGGGTGATGGCCAATACAGATACTGTTACCTATACCTACACCAACGGCAGTGTTTATTCCTTCCAGGTTTGGGATAATGGCGATGGTACGCATAGCTTTTGTGGTCAGGATGTTCTCGAAGTGACTGTGCAAACAGGTGTGGGTACGGGCTGTAACTGATAACTATGATCTAAATCCTGTAAGTACGGATTTAGGTTGCGAGCGCTGGCTTTCAGGTTGATCTGCAAGCCAGAGCTTACCATTAATTTTTCCAGGTTCAGCGAATAGTCGTCACGCCGTTCGCTGTTATTTGTAATTTAACGTCACGTTTACCGTGTACTGTGCAGCTGGTCAGCCCATCTTTTTGTGAACAACGAATCAAAGGGGGCGTTTCAGGCCAGTTTTTGTTCAGCGTCATGGCAACCAGAAAATGATCTGTTTGTGATACCTCCGCTGGGCTGATTTCAATCCGCCAATTGCCGGCTTCGGCTTTTTTGCCATGGCGTTTTAGCCTCTTGTAAATATCGCCGTTGTTGTCGTAATTTTTACCATTGATCCAAAATTCCTTGCCCGGTCCGCCGATGACCTTTAGTTGCGCTTGGTTTGGTAGCAACACTCTGCCATCGAGTATGCCGCGGCTAGATTTGGATTTGTTATCCGTGGGCAGGGTAACAAGAAACTGCCCATCAACAGGCAACAGGGGCTGTTCCTGAAAGTGGATTAACCAACGACTGATAAATGTCGGATCGGTTTTGGTTATGCTGTCGTAAACCAGAAACAGATCGTTGACTCGATCGTAGATGATGCTGCGCAGATAGCGGTTGACACGTTGGCTGCGGCCTGTAAGTGTCCCTTCACCTGAAAACTTGTTGTTATAGGCGGCAGTTATATCGGCGCTAATCTGAACAATATCGTATTGCTCTGAAAACTCGATGATTCTGCCAGTGTGGTAGAGGTCGCGCTTGGTCTTCCACTCGTTGATATTCAGCGGGTGCGGGTAGCGTTCCATGTTGCCGCCGATGCGTCGCTGGCCACCGTCATTGGCCATGGGACGCGATGATTTGGCGTTGGCCGCTGCTTCATTTGGATCGGTGATGGTGGCGACGTTGTGGGCAATGGTCTGATAGGCGTAGTTCAAGTGGTGATCAGAACCATACTTGTAAAACAAGCCGCTGTCGATGGCCAGTGACCCGGCTTTATAGAGTGTGAAACTGCCTTGGTCGAGATGGCTGAATGACGAATAATTATCCCCGGCCTTGAAGGTGATGTAGCTGGCATCAGGCCCCCAGTCACTGCGCATGACGACCAGGCCAATGCCATCGAAATGTTTGCTGAGTGGCAGTTGGGCCGCTGCATTGATATCGTAAAGACTGTTATCGGACAGTGGTCCCCATGGCCAGCTGGTGGGGATGGTTTTTCTGGGGGCGCGGGTCAGGCTATAAGCTGCTGCGTGACGAAATTCCAGTGCCAGTGCACGGCGGTCAGGGGCGTCGCGCTTGAATGAAACGCTATCACCTAAGCGCATTTGTGTACCATCGGGGCGGGTACGATAGACCAGAAAATCAAGAAAACCACCGATGCCGGAGTCGGTTTTGAAATAGTCTTCGCCGGTGGCGTTGCGCCACATGTTGGGCAGTTGATAAATGGCTTGGCCAATGCCGTTACTGGTGGTATCTGCACCTTCATGCCAGCCACCATTTTTGCCCATCACCTGACGCCATACTGGCAGGATGCGATTTTTCCACATATCGCTGGTGAAGGCCATCACCGCATCACCGCGCGGATCATCCTGGTAGAGAGCGATGCTACAGGCCATTAGTGCCTGGGACGAGCCGCTGTAAAGGGTGGCGTTATAAGGCGAGAACTGGCCGCTGCGAATGACCTTGATCAGGTAGTTGCAACCATGGGCCAGCTTATCTTGCAGTTGTTGGCGTTGTGTTTCACTCCAGTAGGGGTGTAGCCAATCATAGCCTAGGGCCAGTAGTTTACCTTGTTTGTGGCCCCGCCACTTGAATTTTAGATTGACGAGTTGTTTGAATATTTGATCCAGGTCTTGACTGCCCGGCTCGATATAGGCCATCAGGATGGCGGCATTGAGTTTACCTTGGCCATTGTTGGCCTGTTTTCGCTTGGCGGCGAGATATTGGGGGTTTTCGTTATTCAGACGAATAATATCGATTGTTGATGGGGCGGGCAGGCGTGGGTGTTGTGAGCGAAAGTCCGGCAGCGAGGTGGCAGGCAGGGATTCAGGTGTCGGGATTTCACGCTTGACCTGGGCCATGGCCATTGCTTCTGAATCGGTATTTTGCTGAATCATGACCAGGCCCATTACCCCAAGCAGTAACATTGCCAGGCCGAGGCCAAACAGTGCCTTGCGTGGAATGTGTAGCGCTCTTGGTTTGCGGCTGGAATTATTTGTATTGTCGTTATTTGCCGCTGGGGCACGAACACATTCCGCTAACCATTGACTTAAACGCTGGCCCAGCCAGGCGGCGCTGAGGGCAATGAGGATGTTGGTGAAGTCGGGGTGAGAGTCGGCCAAAAATAGTTTGCCCGTTTCAATGACAAAGGCTATCAAGGCAGTACTTAACATCAGAGCCAATACAGGTGGGCGGCGCAATGGGGAGGCACTACTGGCATGCCAGAGCCAGAAGCCAACACCTAGAGGAAAATACACGGCGGCTTGGGCAATGAGGCTGGCCACTGCCTTGGTTTCGGTAGTGAAATAATGATAATAAAAGGGCAGATAGCGCTGGCTGTCGAGGTTATTGCGCAGTATCTCCATGTCACCCCAGGAGGCACTGGCCCAGCTGTTGAGCAGGGCGGCAAGTCCAAGGTAAGGAATCAGTGCTAATAACAACGCCGGCCTTAGTTTTTGGGCATGGTATTGAGCCAGTTGTGGTGAGGGTAACTGACGCAACCGGACTCCCAGACAAATGCCGATTA
>JAJRWO010000153.1 GCA_024276775.1 Gammaproteobacteria bacterium
ACACCACAGCGTTGGCTGAACAGAGGCACAATTTCGGTGACGCCCAGTTCCACCGCCTTTTGAATGGTGTAATCCATCTTTTCGCCGCGTGAGATACACTGGCCGAGAATGATAGGCAGAGGGGATTCGCTGTCGTTGTCCAGAAACTGACCAATGCTGGCACGGGCACGTTTCTTTTGCACCTCAACCAGTTCGGCTTCAAACTCACCGCCTTGGCCGTTGAATAGAATAAAGTTATCAGCCTGTTTCAGACGCAGCACTCGCACGGTATGGTTGAAGGTGTTTTCATCTAGTTCAATGATGTTGCCGCTTTTTAATACCGCGGGTGTGTAAATTCTTGGAACGCGCATTAATTTTCGTTGGTAGCGATATCGATGCCTTCAGTGGCGATACGTGCCAGTGTATTTATCTGCGCCGGGGTGATGATATAAGGCGGCATAAAGTAAATAACATTGCCCAGTGGTCGTAGCAGCGCGTTATTTTTCAGCGCATGTTGATAAACCTTAAGGCCGCGGCGCTCCTGCCATGGGTAGGGGGTTTTGCTGGCTTTATCCTTGACCATCTCAATGGCCACAATCATACCGGTCTGGCGTACCTCGGCAACATGGGGGTGATCCTGCAAATGGCTGACAGCGCTGCCCATCTGCTTGGCCAGTTGTTGGTTATTTTTAATGACATCATCCTGGTGAAAAATATCCAACGTTGCCAGGGCAGCAGCACAGCCGAGCGGATTACCGGTGTAACTGTGCGAATGCAAAAACGCAGTCATGTTTTCGTAATCGTCATAAAAGGCCTGGTAGATCTGATCGTGTGTGACCACGCAGGCTAGCGGCAGATAACCCCCCGTCAGGCCCTTTGACAGGCAGATAAAGTCAGGTGTGATGTCAGCCTGCTCGCAGGCAAACAGGGTACCGGTGCGGCCAAAGCCAACGGCAATCTCATCGGCAATTAGATGCACACCGTATTTATCACAGGCTTGACGTAACAGTTTTAAATAGACCGGGTGATACATGCGCATGTTGCCGGCACATTGCACCAGTGGTTCAACAATCACGGCGCAAACCTCATCAGCATGTTGTGCTAAAGCCACCTCCATGTGCGCAAACATGCGAGTCGAATAATCAGCCCAGCTTTCGCCCGGTTCACGGTAATAACAATCGGGTGAAGGTACAGTGATGGGTTGCATTAATAGCGGTGCATAGGTTTCTTTATAGAGCGAGACATCACCCACCGCCAGCGCACCCAGGGTTTCACCGTGATAGCTGTTGGCAAGCGAGATGAACTTTGTTTTTTGTGACTGACCTTTATTGCGCCAGTAATGAAAACTCATCTTCAGGGTGGCTTCGATGGCGGAGGAACCGTTATCGGTATAAAAACAGCGGTCCAGCCCTTTAGGTGTAATTTTGGCCAGCCGTTCCGATAATTCAATGACCGGCTCATGGCTGAAACCGCCCAGAATGACATGTTCAAGGGTGTCGAGCTGTTGTTTGATGCGCTCATTAATGCGTGGATTGCAGTGACCAAACATATTCACCCACCAGGAACTAATGCCATCAAGATAGCGTTTTCCTTCGAAATCTTCCAGCCAGATACCATCACCTTTTTTGATCGGCACAAGCGGCAGCCACTCGTGATCTTTCATCTGAGTGCAGGGATGCCAAAGGTTGTTCAAGTCACGTTTGATGAGGTCAGCATTATTCATAGCCTGAGTATAAGTGATTCAGACCATAAACATGAAATTTGGCTGTTTTCTGGGTTTTTATGTATTGTCATAAAATGAAGAGATGAAGAGGTTTTTAGGGGGGGCTGTTTGCTTTTACTGTAGATATGCCCGATACACTCAGCCAAAACTCCAATGCCGTTATCCGGGAGTTGCGTATGGCATATCGATATTATGATTTCATATTACGTTAGGTCGTGTGCAGACAATGCTTCCCAATATCAGTGGAACTGATTGATGTGACAAAAAGACAGGTTCTACTTGTGCCCTTTGGGTAGATGCAGCACACAAACTGAATAGCCGGCCCAAAAAGTGTCTGGGATTTAAAATCCCCTACGAGGCTTTTGAAGAGCTAACAGGTATTAATCAAAAAAAATTAACGGGTTATGCACTGATGACTTGAATTCAGGTGGTTTCCATTCCTGAGTGAACGTTTAAACATCGTGTCAGCAAGGTGTTACTCAAATTGTTTTGAGTAGTCAATGCCAGCCTGTTGAAAATCCTCCAACTTGCCAACGTCCATCCAATATTCACGTAATGGAAAACTGCCAACGGCAAGATTTTGATCCAATAGTTTGTTAATCAGATCAGGCATATCAACGAACTGATTGGCAGGTATTTGTTTTATGGCCTCTGGTTCGATGACGTAGATGCCTGCATTGACGAAGGAATAACGGGTTGGCTTTTCCTTCAGCTCGACGATACGGTGTTCATTCAGTTTGACGACACCATAGGGGATTTGGTGGCGGTGCTCCCTAACGCAAACGGTGACGATGTTTTTTTGCTGTTGATGAAATGCAAGCAAACGCACGAAATCAACTTTAGTGAGCAGGTCGCTATTCATTATAAAAAACGGTGCCTCAGGTATTTCTGGTAATAGACTGAGTGCTCCAGCCGTGCCCATACGTTGTTGTTCTTCAATATATTCGATATTAATGTTCCAACGCTCACCGTTACCAAAATGGTTTCGAATCATCTCACCGCGATAATTGATACATAGACGGAAACGATAAAAACCTTGTGCAATGAAACTTTCAATGATGGTTTCGAGGATGGCTTTTCCACCCACCTCCAGTAATGGTTTGGGGGTATCGTCGGTCAGCGGCCTAAGGCGTGATCCAAGTCCACCCGCCATCAGCACAACAATGTTGTTACGTTGAGGCTCTTCAGGTGGGTTAAGTACCGCCAGTTGTGTTATCCGGCCTTGGGCATCAAGTAAAGGTAAATGTCGGAGACCATGGCGCATCATGGTTCGCTGCCAGGCGCTTGGGTATTCATCAAGCAGGCCCGCCAACGGGTTAGCATTCATAAAGTCAGCAATTTCAGTTTTGAGCCCATTGCCTTGCAAAATTGCCCGGCGGATATCGCCATCGGTAACAGTGCCAAGCAGGTGATCGTTTTCATCAACCACCAAGGCAATTTGAACGCAGCCTTTATCAATGACTTCCATGACGTCGCGGATAGCCATAGAAGGCGTAATGGCAATTTTTTTCCAGTCATTCATTGCATGTCAGTCCGTTCATACTTTAATATGGTTGAATACGCATACTTCAATTCTAAAGAGTGTGGCATCTACCTCTTTGGACGTTTCTCCTCAAAGCTTCCGCGGTCCCTTGGCGACATCCATGTAGGCAATCAGTACGCCCAAATAGACACCAAACTCAGCGTGCGATTTATTAACGTTATATAATTTTCATTCCTGAACAGTAACGTATTGTGCTTTACTTTACTATACGGCAACAAGTTGGTTTTATTGAAAATACTGTGAAAACTCAAGTTACCTTCGGTCTGGGCCGCAATCAATAATTATGGATAGTTCCTCAACACTATTGGCAGCGATGAAAACTGTCTTAGCAGGCAATCAGTTTCCTGTGGCCTTGCACGAGCCTAGTTTTTCAGAACGAGAGCAGCAGTTAGTGAAAGACTGCCTGGATTCTGGTTATGTTTCATCAGTGGGTGAGCATGTCGATCGCTTTGAACTGCAATTGGCCGAGTATCTTGGGGCTGATTATGTGGTAGCGGTGGTGAATGGTACGGCGGCATTGCATATCAGCCTGTTACTTGCCGGGGTGGTGGTAAGTGATGAGGTCATCATTCCAGCGCTGTCCTTTGTCGCTACGGCAAATGCTGTGCGGTACTGTGGCGCAACGCCACATTTTGTTGATTCAGAGCCACACACCCTTGGCATTGGCCCCGCAAAGCTGTCGGACTACCTAGCAGAAATATTACAGTTGGATGGTGGCGTGTGGCGAAATAAAAACACGGGTTGCCGTGTCAGCGCGATTGTGGCGATGCACACCCTTGGCCATCCTGTTGATATGGGGGCGCTCAATATTGTCGCAGCACGTTATGGCCTGCCAGTGATTGAGGATGCGGCCGAGTCACTGGGCAGTTGCTATAAGGGTAAAATGACTGGAACCCTGGCGAGTATTGCAGCAATCAGTTTTAACGGTAACAAAATTATTACAACAGGCGGCGGGGGAGCGATCGTTATCCGTGATAAGCAATTAGCCGTAAGAGCTAAACATTTAACGACCACAGCCAAAATTTCCCATGCTTGGGAGATTGCACACGATGAAACGGGTTTCAATTATCGCATGCCAAACCTGAATGCTGCTTTGGGTTGCGCCCAACTTGAGAGAATAACCGCTTTTATTGAGCAGAAAAGACGCTTGGCTGATGCTTACAGTGATGCATTTTTCAGCGTGACAGGCATCAGCGTTTTTCAAGAACCTGAATTCAGTCGTAGCAACTATTGGTTAAATGCCTTGTTGCTGGATGAAGCGGATTTGGATAAACGCAATGCAGTGCTAAAATTGTTAAATAATGAGGCCATTATGGCGCGCCCCGTTTGGACTTTAATGCACAAGTTACCCATGTACAGGGACAACCCACGAATGGATTTGTCTGTGGTTGAAGACCTGGAACAACGTTTAATATGCATTCCCAGTAGTCCATTTTTGATTGAGGCTACGGGTCATGCGTAAAATTTGTGTCATCACAGGCAGCCGGGCAGAATATGGCTTGCTTTATGGGTTGATGAAAGAGGTCGATGCGGCAGCAGATACTGAACTACAGGTGTTGGTGACGGGGATGCATTTATCTCCAGAGTTTGGTTTAACCTGGAAACAAATCGAAGCCGATGGTTTTTCAATTACAGGCAAGGTTGATATGCAACTTTCGTCTGATAGCCCCGCTAAGCTTGTTAAGTCAATGGCTGTTGGCATGGTTGGTTTTTCTGATGCCTTAACTGACTTAAACCCGGATATTATAGTCTTACTGGGGGATCGGTTTGAAATTTTTAGTGCGGCCAGTGCCGCAATGATGTTAAAAATACCGATAGCACACATCCATGGTGGTGAGGTGACAGAAGGGGTGATTGATGAATCAATACGGCACTCCATAAGCAAGATGTCCCACCTTCATTTTACGGCGACTGAAGAATATCGAAATCGAGTGATTCAGATGGGAGAACAGCCAAATAGCGTATTTAATGTCGGTGCTGCCGGGATAGATAATATTGAAAGGCTTGATTTATTAAACAGGAAAGCCTTTGAAGAATCGATTGATTTTAAGCTGATAAGTAAAAATTTAATCATTACTTTCCATCCAGTGACGTTAGAAAAAGAAACAGCTGGTTTTCAGTTTTCCCAACTGCTTGATGCCTTAGACAAACTTGAAAATACGCATCTTATTTTTACCCAACCCAATGCAGATAGTGGCGGGCGCGTTATTATAAAAATGATTGAAGAGTATGTTGTCTCTCACCCCGATACTAGCGTCTCGTTCACTTCCATGGGGCCGCTTCGTTACTTATCAGCATTGCAGCATGTAGATGCAGTGATTGGAAACTCTTCCAGTGGTTTAATTGAGGCACCCAGTTTTAATATTGCCACGGTCAATATTGGTGATCGACAACGTGGGCGGATTAAAGCAGAAAGCGTCATTGATTGCCAGCCACGATGTGATTCAATTATGGCTGCAATTGATAAACTCTACAGTAAAAAATTTCAGGAAAAACTAGCGCAGATTGAAAATCCTTATGGCCATGCTGGAATGGCGAAAAAGGTATTTAAAATTCTCCGTAGCTATTGTTTGAGTGATATTTTGAAAAAATATTTTTATGATTTGAACAATAAACACCAGGTATAGATAGGGCCTAATGGGTATAAAAAAGGTTGCGTAAGTTGATTGAAGTTAATTCAGAGAGGCGCTATGAGTAAGGTTTATGTGATTGCTGAAGCGGGTGTGAATCATAACGGCTCGCTGAGTCGTGCACTGAAACTTATTGATATTGCAAAAGAGGCAGGGGCTGATGCCGTTAAGTTTCAAAGTTTTAAAGCCGAGGAGATGGTTCGTAAAACAACAGAAAAGGCTGAATATCAAAAGCTGTTAACAGACAGTGCTGAAACGCAGTATCAAATGCTGCGTCGGCTTGAGTTATCAGAAGAAGATCATGAAAAATTGATTGCGCATTGCGACATTCAGGGGATAAATTTTCTCTCTTCACCATTTGATGAGTCGAGTTTAAAGTTACTGGTTAATCGTTTTAACTTATCTCAACTCAAACTGGGTTCAGGTGAAATCACAAATTCGCCATTGTTATTACAGATTGGCCATGCGGGTTGTTCGTTGATTCTTTCCACCGGCATGTCGAGCCTGGATGAGGTAGAACAGGCGCTTTCTGTGTTGGCCTTTGGTTATTTAAATGTTTCGGATACCCCTGGCGAGGAGGCTTTTAGTCTGGCGCTAACATCGTCCTCAGGGCAAGCACTGTTACGCGACAAGGTGACGCTCTTGCATTGCACTTCTGAATATCCCGCACCCTACACAGATATTAATTTGAAAGCGATGGATATGCTTAAAGATACGTTTGGTCTTAAGGTGGGTTATAGTGACCATTCACAAGGAATCGCGATCAGTCTGGCAGCCGTTGCCAGGGGGGCAAGCGTGATAGAAAAACACTTTACTTTGGATAGGTCACTGCCTGGGCCGGATCACCAAGCCTCGCTAGAAGCCAATGAACTCAAGGCAATGGTAGCAGGCATTCGCCAGATTGAATTAAGCTTGGGGGATGGTATTAAACGACTGATGCCATCTGAAGTTAACAACCGGCTTGTGGTTAGAAAGAGCCTCGTTACTCGCACACGAATTAAAAAGGGTGAGTTTTTTAATGAATCAAATTTGACAGTGAAACGACCCGGTGAGGGGGTTCAACCGATCAATTATTGGTCATGGTTGGGGCGTGAAGCCAAACGTGATTACGGCGCTGACGAGGTCGTCATAGAGTGAGT
>JAJRWO010000154.1 GCA_024276775.1 Gammaproteobacteria bacterium
CTGAAATGACGGACAATGAAGCCGCTGAACAACTGAATTCAGCCCGAGATCACTTATTTAAACAACTCCATGAGCGACTCAAGATAAGGGCCTAAAACACCTCCCCTTCAGGCTCATTTCTGGATTGGAAAATACTGCCCCAAATGCGATGTTTTTCAACAGCTTTGCTGACGTTTATTGATTAACGTACCAAAACAAATATTTTGTATGAAGCAAGTCAGTCTTGACCAACATAATGAGTTGGGTCTGGGACCCCTGCCGTGACAAAGCCAGCGGCACGCAAGCGACAAGAATCACACTCACCACAGGCATGACCATCATCATCCGCTGAATAACAGGACACCGTCTGGCTGTAATCAACACCAAGCGCTATTCCTCGTTGAACGATGTCGGCTTTACTCCAATGGATCAGCGGGGTATGGATTGAAAAACGCCGCCCTTCTACACCTGCCTTAGTGGCCAGGTTAGCCACCGCCTCAAAGGCCTGGATAAACTCAGGTCGACAATCCGGATAACCAGAATAGTCGACGGCATTTACACCGATAAAGATATCATAGGCTTCCATCACTTCAGCCCATCCCAAGGCCAAGTAAAGAAAGACAGTGTTTCGAGCAGGCACATAGGTGACGGGAACACCTTCACTCGGAGCGGTTGGTACATCAATAGCAAGATCAGTCAGGGCTGATCCACCAATATCAGCCAGACCCAATTTAATGACCTTATGTGCCTTAGCACCCAATGACGCTGAAACGACTTCAGCCGCCACCAACTCGGCTCGATGACGTTGACCATAATCGAAACTAAGTGCATAGCAGTCATAACCCTGGCTTTTGGCAATGGCTAGGCAGGTGGCTGAGTCCAAGCCTCCCGATACCAGTATGATGGCTCGACGTTGCTTAGCGACCAGGCTCATCACCCCAAAGAATCTTGTGTAACTGTAACTGATATCTCACGGGCAAGCGGTCTTCCACAATCCAATCCGCCAGTTGTTTGGCGTCCTGCTGACCATACGAAGGGGAAATCAGAATTTCACAACACTCGGCCAGCTCGGAACGAATAATCATCTCCTGCGCCCACATATAATCATTACGATCACAGATAACAAATTTAAGCTGGTCATTTTCGCCCATGTATTCAAGATTTTGCAGGATGTTTCGACCTTGCTCACCAGAAGCAGGCGTTTTCATATCAACCACCTTTGAAACTCTGGCGTCAACCTGGCTGACATCCAGAGCACCACTGGTTTCCAGCGAAACATTATAGCCGTTATCACACAACCGCGTTAATAGCGGCAAACAATCAGCCTGAGCCAGAGGTTCACCACCAGTGACACAAACATAGCGGGTTTCGTATTGCCCTACCTGTTCAAGCACCTCATCGATCGTCTGCCATTTACCGCCTTGATAAGCATAAGTTGTGTCACAGTAGCGACAACGCAGCGGACAGCCGGTCAAACGCACAAATACGGTCGGAAAACCTACTGTACGCGCTTCACCCTGGAGGGAAAAAAAAATTTCTGTCATTCGCAGCTTAGCCTGCTGCAATGAGGCACTTTCTAATTCAGTCACGACTTAAACCTGGAGCCTAAACTATCGACCTTCTAATTGTATCTTCTGCAAGCGATTTTCTGCCAAACGTCCAACGGTGGTATTGGGAAAACGGGCAATCACAGCTTCAAGCGTCGTCCGCGCCGATTCCCAGTTGCTTAATTCATAATAGGTATAGCCTAGTTTCAGCATTGCATCAGCAGTCTTGCTACTGTCCGGGTGCTGCTCCAGGACCTTACGGAATTCTTGCTCTGCCACTTCAAAATGACGTGTGACGTAGTTGGCTTCACCCAACCAATACTGAGCGTTGTCCGTGTAATTACCATTGGGGTAGCGGCTTAAAAAGGACTGAAACGCTATAATCGCCTTGTCATATTGACCTTGTTTAAGCAGGTTAAAAGCCTGCTGATAAGCCTCACGTTCAACTGCCGGGTAAGCAGCGGCCGTTGAAGACTGTATTATCGCGCTCGTATTGGGGCGAGTAGCTGCGGCTCCGGGCGTAATCATTCCTGGCACAGGCACAACAGCCGCGGACGTCGCAACGGGTTTGCTGACAGACAATTCCAGTTGACGCAACCGTCTGTCCATATCCAGGTAAAGGTCACGTTGACGCTGTTTGATCATTTCAATGGTATGATCCAGATTTTCCAGCTCGCCCTGACGTTCCTGGCCTTCGGCTTCCATGGTCTCCATGCGCATCAACATATCTACCAGCGCCTCATTACCTAACAAGCGCTCAATGCGTTTAACCCGCTCGTTAAGAGAGGCTGCAGTCTTTGGCGCAACTGTAGAGGGTGCCGTCATAGGCCGTGATTGATTGACAGCACTGGAGCGATCAATCACTGGCGGTAAATATTCCTGTGCCTGAATAGCCAAGGGAACGGTTGCCACCAAACCAGCAACAGCCCTTCCCATCCAGTTCCATCGGGGATGCTTAAACATCAATTAATTCCTAGTAAAGAAATTCAACACGACGGTTCATGGCCCACGCATTTTCATCATGCCCCATGACAGCTGGCCGCTCTTCACCATAACTAACCACTTCAATTTGTGTGCTTGAAACGCCCAATAAAGTCATTACCTGCTGAACTGTTTGACCACGACGTTCACCCAAGCTCAGGTTATATTCACGTGTACCACGTTCGTCGCCATGCCCTTCAACAATAATACGCAGAGAAGGATTAGCACTCAGATACTGGGCATGCGCTTCAATAATTTCACGCGCTTCCGATGTAATTTCACTTTTATCAAAATCAAAATAAACAGTGCGTGTGGCCAGCATGCTATCAGGATCCTGCAATGGGTCACCAATAAAGCCACCACTGCCCTGAATACCACCCACTTCCACTCCGCTATCTATTTCACTGTCCATGTCAGAGTCACCCATTCCATCGCCAGTCATTGTCATCTCAGCATCGCCAGCGGTCAAATCTATATCCGGGGGACTGGGGGTGGTTGAACAACCCCACAGCATTGCTACCGGTAACAATACCGCCAGGGTTCTCGTAAAAGCGTTCATCGCTTACTCCTTACATGTTTATTGATCGTTAAAAAAGGTCCCCAAGCGGGTTCACGCGCATCGCCATCTTCATCCAGAGCAATACGCTGCTGCACACGACCATCTACCGAAACCGCTGCCAGCACACCTCTGTTTAAATACTCCGTCGCGTAGATGATCATACTACCATTGGGGGCAAAACTAGGCGACTCATCCAACCGACTTTCGGTAAGAATTTGCACAAAACCGCTGTCTAATTCAAGTACAGCGATGCGAAAATTGCCGTTTTGACCATTAACCATCGCAATCCTTTTGCCATCCGGCGAATAGCTTGGCTTGGCATTATAACCTCCTTCAAAGGTTAAACGTTTGGGTTTTCCTCCTCGCGATGAAACCTGATAAACCTGTGGTCTACCACCACGATCCGAGGTAAAGACTATATTTCGACCATCCGGCGACCAGGCCGGTTCAGTATCAATGGCCCGGTGACGCGTCAAACGCTGCAATTTACCGCTGGCAACGTGCATGACATAAAGTTCGGAATTACCATCCTTCGACAGGGACATGGCCAAACGAGCCCCATCAGGCGACCACGATGGCGCACCGTTAATGCCCTTAAAACCGGCCAATTTACGCCGTTCGGCAGTAAAAACGTCCTGTACAAAAATCATTGAACGGCGATTTTCAAATGAAACATAAGCCAATTTCCGGCCATCCGGTGACCATGAAGGGGACATAAGGGGATGGCGAGAACGAATCACTAGCTGCGGGTTATGGCCATCAACATCGGCAACATAAAGAGCATAATAACGAACATTATTGGTGCGCTTAACCTCAGATGTGATATAGGCCATGCGGGTATTAAAGGCGCCCTTATCACCCGTCAGGGCTTC
>JAJRWO010000155.1 GCA_024276775.1 Gammaproteobacteria bacterium
AAAACCGAGCGCCTTGGCGGTGCGGACCACCGTTGCATCGCTTACACCGGCCTGTTGTGCAAGCGATGATGCCGAGGCAATGAGGACCTCCTCGCGGTTTTCCTGAAAGAACCGTGCCACCAGCTTTTCCGCCGGGCTGATCTTGTCAATACAGCCGTCAAACCGCTGGTTAAAGGTGACTGTCTTCTCCATAAAAATCCCTTGTTGATCTGATATGTTATATATACTACTGAACAAGTAATATTTGTAGCATACACTACATTACCCGACAATAGCTGGTTATCACAGGAGAGGGTTATTGACAGAAAAACGTGGGAAAATTCCTTCAGGTATCTGGGCCATCGGCTTTGTCAGCCTGTTCATGGATGCATCATCAGAACTGGTACATGCCCTGCTGCCGGCGCTGTATCTTTCGCTTGGTGTTAGCATGGCAGCGGTTGGTATCATTGAAGGTGTGGCTGAGGCGACGGCTGCCATCACAAAAGTATTTTCCGGTGCGTTGAGCGACTGGCTCGGCAAACGCAAGTTGCTGGCGGTCGCTGGTTATGGGTTGGCGGCCCTGACCAAACCACTGTTTCCCCTGGCGCAATCGGTTGAGGTAATCTTTGCTGCCCGCTTTATTGACCGCATCGGCAAGGGCATCAGGGGTGCGCCGCGGGATGCGCTGATTGCCGATATAACGCCGGAATCTGTCCGCGGTGCCGCCTATGGGTTGCGCCAGTCGCTTGATGCGGCGGGCGGGTTTATTGGCCCGATACTTGCCATCTCGCTGATGGCCTTGCTGGCAAATGACATCCCGCTGGTTTTATGGTTTGCAGTTATTCCGGCGATATTATGCATGCTGTTTTTGATCTTCGGCGTGCAGGAACCCGACAATATCCAATCATCAAGGCAAAAGGGCAAAAAACGTGGCCTGCCGCTCAACCGTGCTGATCTGGTTCAACTGAGTGGCCGCTATTGGCTCATCGTTGTTATCGGCGCATTGTTTGCGCTCGCCCGGTTCAGTGTCGCGTTCCTTGCCTTGCGCGCGATGGAACTTGGCCTGCCGGTCGGTCTGTCGCCGCTGGTGCTTATTTTAATGGGTATTGTATTTTCCCTGTCGTCCTATCCGGTCGGCCTGCTGGCAGACCGGGTGGACCGCGGCAAGTTGCTGGCGCTGGGTTTCATCGCCCTGATCATTGCTGAACTGCTGCTTGCCAACGCAACACACTATGGTCTGGCCCTTGCGGGGGTTGCCGTTTGGGGTATTCATCTTGGAATGACGCAAGGATTATTATCGACTCTGGTGGCCGACAGTGCGCCGGGTCATCTACGTGGCACCGCCTTTGGCCTGTTTAATCTGGCCAATGGAATAGCCCTGTTGATTGCCAGTCTGGTAGCCGGAGGCTTGTGGCAAACGCTTGGTGCATCGGTGACATTTTATGCAGGCGCAACCTTTGCCGCCACCGCACTCGTTTTGTTGCTGGTTTCATTTCGATCAAAACACTGGGCGTAAGGCCAAACAGACCGTAATATCCGCTCAAATGGCTTATCCGCTATTCATTGACAAGGTTCAGGATATTGTTGGTCTGTCCCCGCCCAACTGGACGATTGTGCTGTGTGTGGATGAAAAGTCGCAAATTCAAGCGCTTGGCCGTGGTAATCCCCCCATTTTTAACAGGGCTCTTCAGTAGAATTCATGCTGCGTTTAGTAGTTTTTGTTTTGGGGTTATACCTCCAATGCCCATGTTGGGCCGTTCATTGTTGTAAGTCCATAGCCATCGCGTTGCATGATTGCGAACCTGGTTCAGGGTTTCAAAGTGATACTGTCCAAGCCATTCCTGCCTGACTGTACGATTGTAGCGCTCGATGTAAGCGTTCTGTTGTGGCTTGCCCGGCTGAATGTACATCAGTTCAATACCGCACTTCTGCGCCCAGAGTTGCAACGTTCCACTGACATATTCAGGGCCGTTGTCGACACGAATTGCGTCAGGCCTTCCTCGCCACTGGATGAGCCAGTTCAGTGTTCGCACCACACGTTCAGACGGCAATGAGAAGTCGACCTCAATGGCCAAGCCCTCACGGTTGAAGTCATCCAGAATGTTCTATGTCCTGAACGACCGGCCATCGGCCAGTTGATCCGCCATAAAATCCATAGACCAGACCCGGTTGGGATATTCAGGAACGGCCAGTGGCTCAGGCTTTTCTCTTTTCAACCGTTTGCGTGGTTTGATACGCATATTGAGCTCCAGTTCCCTGTAAATGCGGTAAACACGCTTGTGGTTCCATTTAAAGCCCCGCACGTTGCGCAGATACAAGAAACACAGGCCAAAACCCCAGGCGCGTTTGGCCTTGGTTAAAGCCAGCAGCCAGTCGGCGATCTTTTCATTCTCATCGCTCAATTTGGGCTGATAACGATAGCAACTTTCACTGATCTGGAATGTTCGACATGCCAGAGTAATGCTCATGCTTCGATACTTCACCACCCACTTGGCCATCTCTTTGCGCTGAGACGGCCTTACCACTTTTTTCCAAGCGCCTCCTTCAACATATCATTCTGCATCTGGCTTTCGGCATACATTTTCTTCAAGCGCTTGTTCTCAT
>JAJRWO010000156.1 GCA_024276775.1 Gammaproteobacteria bacterium
CAGCACTCCCGCAATGGCTAGACGGCGTTTCGGATGCCTACGCTGCATCCCCTCTGGCGCAAGGCACGACGGGTATGCTACGAGCGGCCTACGCCTACTGCGGACTACCAGCCTTCGTTTCACTCTCCATGGCTGGCAGCGAACGAGCGGGCAATATCGCCTACCGTTGTCTCTTCACTTCGACTAAGCGCCTTTTCTACGGCCTGTATTTTAAATGATTTTGTGAAGTTTCTTCTCATTTCTAGATTCCTCTAACTGAAAATTAGAGGCGACAACTATCCTGACACAGGGGGTTATCCGGCGCTTGACTAGATTCATCAGTGGCTTTTGCGGGATGCGGTCGAAGTAGCTACGGATGTCCGCATCTATGACTACCGTGCGCCCTTTGAAGGTGATGATCCGTTGAATTTCGCGAATTGCCATCGGCGCATCGCGTTCGGGACGGAAGCCGTAGGAGCACGGCAGAAAGTTCGTCTCGAATATCGGTTCTATCTCTAAGTCTTTGATAATAAAAAAATAGTAAAACTGTTGGGTTGAATATAATCAACAAGTTACGGTTAGAACAAATTAGCCTTGGGGGTCAGCCCTTGACATAGGACATTTCATATTGAGTAATCATCGGGGGCAATCCTATTTTGCAAAATGTAAGTGTTAAACCATACTTGTTCTCAATTGGTGATTTAGGACACTCACTGCTTCGTTCCTTAAGAACATAATTGTGTTGCTATCCTGTCTCAATCAATTTTACTCCAGGTGACTTGGAGAGCCGTTTATCAAACGTGGCCAGAGCAATATCTTCATTTTGGGCAGCAGCAAGGATAAGATAATCGGCAAAATCAGCTTTGTTCTTACGAAACATGGCAAGCGCGTTAACAAAAAGATGTTCGTGTTCAATATGGTAAGCGCTGTTTAGGGCCATAGTGTCGATAACCCTCACAATATCATTGCGTTTCAGACTATAGACTGCTTCAAGCACCCAAACTGTTTCAACCTGGACAATCTGAGGGATAAAAACCTCTCCGGCTTTTTTTATTAACGCTTTAGCAGCCTCGACCTGAGCGGGTTGACCCGGGTCGTCCACCAGCGCCCTGATAAGTACATTGGTATCGACGGCTAGCATCGACCAGCTCGTTTTTTTACTGCCTCATCCATATCCTCAAGTGTTGCGCTTTTATAGGGGGTTATGAGCCCGAATGCCGCCTCCACTTTATCCTGCATAGGCTGTAAATAAATCTTGTTGTCTTCCTCCATAAAAATGACTTTATCTCCTCGACGCAATCCTAATTTCCTCCGAATAGATGCTGGGATGGTTACTTGTCCTTTGATGGTTACGGAAGATTGTTGCATTACTGATCCTCGCTATGTATTACTACAGCCTTTATAGTAGCACCTTTTTAAGGTTTATCTCCGTAACTAAAGAACAAGGATCCCCATCATTTGTGTTTTGCATAGTGCCTACAACATGTCATATGATGACGAAGGCAGGTAAAGGTAAAGGGTAGGTAAAGGGGGCGCTACCCTTTGGGGTAAACTAACAAAAGGTTGAAGAGCGATCGCTCTTGATCATAGAGGTGCTGTTCCAGCACCTCTTTATGCCGCCAGAGCTGGTCAGAGGCTTGATAGAGACGAAAATCATAGCCCATCAGCTCACCCAGGCCACTGCGTTGTTGCAGCCAGCCATGCGTGGCTCGCTCACTCGCGGGGAAGGCCATACGGGCAAAGCTTCCGCTCCTGCTCACGCGCCTTACCTACGTCCCTGTAGGCAATAATATTACCCAATGCCGCTGAGAGTTGATGGCGGTTAAAGCCAAGCTCCACCAGCTTGTCGCGCAGGCCAACTTGCTTCACGGCATGGAGTGCCAGCTGTTCTATGCCAACACGGCGCGGGCGCACCAGTTCCAGGCTGTCAATATCAACGGCTTGAAAGTCCTCTGCGGTTTTTTCCTGCTCACAACAACGAGCCAAAATAAGTGCCTGGTAGCGCAGCGCCAGTGTTTCAAGTTCAGCAGGGAGTTCGGTTGATAGGAGTGAGGTCTGGCCGCTGAGGAGTTGTTCAATACGTGATGCCAGATCATGCCAGTGCGCTTTGGGCAGATCAAAATGGCGCCCCAGATTCAGCAGGGTGCGTTGTTTTACCTACCCATTGACCCGTTCGCTCTCCACCAGGCGATAGATGTAGTAAGGTTCGCCTTGTTGGCGGCTCTTGATTTGGGTGCGTCTGATATACATGCCGGTAGCCTGCCCCAGGTGGGTCTGGAATACAAGGCATGAAAGCACGATTATGGCACTACACTTCGAGGTGAAACTCTAACGCATTGTTATTTATAGCTATTATTTTTGGCGTGAGGTGAGTATCAATGACTTACGGTGGTTTGGATCGGAAGATGGGTTGGGGGCGCTTCGATGTTGTGCTTTGCCGTTAATAACAGCATCATTAATTAAGCTCTCTGATAACTTGATTGCTTTAGACATTCGCTTAATTCCTATTCAATATGTGCAGGTAGTATCATAGTTGATAAGGTTTTATAATGAAACCTTATGCATGCTGTTGGGCGGTGTAATGGCTGAGGGTTGTGGATAATCAGGTATCTTTTTTCCTATCTGGCGGGTTGGATAGCCCCCTGCTTTTTTAGAGCCTTGGCGGGACTAAAGTCCCACTTCCGAAAAAGAACTGAAAGATGGAAGTAGGGCTTTAGTCCCGCCAAGGCGGCCGCTTCGCCCCCATGCAGGGAGTGATGAATGGTCAAAGAAACTGTCAGAAAATTTTACACGCTTGCTGGTCCGCAATCCCTGGTCCCAGGTGTTGGCGTGTAATGTCTTGTTATTACAAGTTATTATTGATTTATGTCCGGTGCAATACGCTGTGCTATTGCACCCTGCGATACCGGATGATTCGCCTGTAACCGGCAAATTTGGAATAAATTTGCAAAAACCCTTCAATATTTTTAGTGAATTATGATGTTGAGTGGGGTGATGTTCATGCTGGATTACTAATGGGCTATAGAGCAATACCGCTACCAGTCATACGCTAACCTGATGATTTTCATATAGATGAGGTGATAATTTAAAGTTAAGCGCCAACATGTTTTTGGATATAATTGAATTTCCTACAAAACAACATATCCAGATGAAGGCGCTTAACGAATG
>JAJRWO010000157.1 GCA_024276775.1 Gammaproteobacteria bacterium
GTCAAATTGTAAGCCGCGTTGTTTAAATTCACCGCTACCACTCTCCAAATCAAGCGTATCCATCACGACGCTAAGTTCAATACTCCAGCGCTCATTGATCACCTGACCGAGCCCCAATTGCAGGCCCAGCGCATCATCGGCGATGCGATCATCATCGGCAACCACATAAGAAAGACTTGGCATGAAATACCACTGCCCTTCTTCGACAGCAGCAACACTGGTAGAAATGCCTAAAGCCACCGTCGACAGCAAAGGCAACAAATATAGTTTTTTCATGAACAATCCTTATTCTCTAAAAATTAATGGCAACGATTTCAAATATCTATTGGGACAATAATACCCCCTAAGAAATAAGAATTATAGGGGTCGATTCACAGACAAACAACATTATAAACAAATCAACTTGAGATAAAACCCTGGCTGGCTGACACCGCCGGAGTCATCCTGGTGCTCTGACTATTGTTTCAATGCATTGTGATTTATAAACAGAACTCAATTAGCCTTTTTTCGCCCCGTCACCACTGTACTGAGTTTCAATGTAAAGGCTTTCTACTTTCTGCCGTGCCCAGTCTGTTTTGCGTAAGAACTTTAAACTGGACTTAATCGATGGGTCACGGCTAAAACAGCGAATATTGATACGTCTGCCAAGCTCCTCCCAGCCATAATATTCAACCAAGTGGGTGACGATGGCGGCAAGCGTTTTGCCATGCAGGGGGTTATTAGGCTGTATTTCAGTCATGCCTGTCACGACTAGCCTTTATTACTATCCACAGGCGGACGACTTTTAGTCGCAATTTTTTTTCTACGTTTAGGCTTTTTGGCCTTTTTTAATTTTTTTCCCAGGGCCTTTTTTTTATCTTTTTTATTTCTGCTACCTACGGCTTGTCCCGACGCACGAAGTTTTTCCGGACCGCTATAGCTGCCTTTTAATTCTTCAATAATACGGGGTTCAAACCGATGCCCCAAATAGCGTTCAACACTTGCTTTTAGGTTCCATTCTGTTGCTTTCACCAGCGTAATGGCCAGACCATCTTTGCCTCCACGCCCTGTGCGACCAATCCTGTGAACATAATCATCACCGCGACGGGGCATGTCATAATTAATGACCAGATCAACCCCCTCAATATCCAGGCCACGGGCAGAAACATCCGTTGTAATCAGAATATTAATCTTGCCTTCCAACAATGCCGCCATCACGCTACTGCGTTTTTTCTGTTCAATTTCACCATGCAATATGCCAACTTTTCTACGTCGCGGCATCACTGCATCAGCCAGTTTTTCGGCCCGCTCACGACTGTTGCAAAAGACGATGGCCTTAGCAAAATATTCATGCGCTAACAGCCATAGCAGTTGTTTTTGTTTATGTACATCGTCGTCAGCCAGTACTACCTGCTCGTGAATATCAGCATGTTCCGTGCGGCCACCACTGACGTTCAATACCTCCGGATTACGCAACAGCTTTTTGGCCAACGCAGGTAGCCACTTGTTATTCAATGTCGCTGAAAACAATAAGGTCTGGTGTTCAGGGTTGCTTACGGCGGTAATGGCATGCACATCATCACTAAAGCCCATGTCCAGCATTCGGTCAGCTTCATCCAACACCAAAACACTTAGCGGTTCTAAATCAACAGTCGCTTTTTTAATGTGCTTTAACAAGCGGCCAGTCGTGGCAATGACAACAGCGGGTGATTGTTCCAACTGCACAGCCTGTTGTTCAAAATCGTCGCCGCCAGTCACCAGCATCACGGATAGATTGGTGTGTTTAATCAAGTCCTGGCAGACAGAAAATACCTGCTGGGCCAATTCACGGGTTGGCAGCAGCACCAACACACGCGTACCGCCGCCCTGGTTTGAACGGCTTAACAGCTGGTTCAGGCTAGGCAACAAATAGGCTAGCGTCTTGCCACTGCCGGTTTCCGAATTGACCTGGAGATCAAGCCCTTCAAGTGCTAAGGGTATCGCTTCAGATTGTACCGGAGTGGGTTGCCGGTACTTCATCTCTCTAACGGCTTTAACAAGCAAGCGATGCAGGGAAAAATGAGAAAACAAACCGGAATCTCCAGCAAAAAGTGACATTATACCTGGATCCTGCAAACGATTATGCTGACAGGACTTAGGTTCTATTATATGGAGGCAGGCAACTGCCATTAAGCCGGTACTTATTGACCGGTAGCGATTTCTTTGGTTATCGTTACATACTGATTCACCGTCTCTATCTCTTTTATCCGGTCGGCCACTGCTAAAAAACGCCGAATTTCCTCAACAGCCTCGTCTGTACGGCCTTGTTTCCACAGGGTGTTAAACAAGGCTATTGAGAATTTACCTGTGCCGGGTTCCATCAGAACCAAACGTTCAAACACCATCTCCGCTTCCTGAAATTTCTCAGCACAAAAATATGACCCACCCAGCATTAGTAAAGCAGTTTGATGGTTCTTGTCTTGCTGCAATATTTCAAGCAATAACATGCGCGCCTGGTCTGACTTGCCCGTTTCGGAAAGTTCACGGGCCTTTATTAAGGATTGTCCTATATCTAATGCCATTTTAAAATTTTCTGATCTGATGGATTTTTATTTGGCGACTGATTATACCCTCTCAGCCATATTTGACCTAAAAAACAAGCCTCTGGGTATATACTGTCCAATCACCATAAAAAATGGGCAATATTATTTCGTCATGTTTGGCAACCTGTTTAAACCTAAACCCGTACTCGAAGAAGAAACCATCCAATGGCTATTTAATGGTTTTGCCTGGGCACTGGAAAGCTTCGGCAGTAATGTTTTTTATGCTGAAACCCGGTTAATTGAACCGTCTAAGAAATTTTTCCCAGGCGCTGATGAAGATGTGGATAACATGGCCAAACTAATATTCAACAAAGTCCGGCACTATTCTGGACTAAATCATTGGCCCTGTCAGCTCATCAATCTTCATGACTTTGAGCAAATGCCAACAGCCAATGCCCAACAAACTTTGCAAAGTCTCAATGAAGACACAACAACACCGCTAACACTGCTTTATGAACCCCAGCAGGTCGGCAGTCCTAATGTTATGATTGCCAATTATGCCCAAGCCTTGGCTCATCATTTGGGCAACGCGGCATCACTCCCCGCCCCTTGTGACCAGGAACAGTGGCCACATATGATGGAACTATTGGCCATCCACATGGGCTTTGGCCTGATGTTTATCGACACCGCCGTGCCACCCCGCCGAAGCTGTGGCAGTTGTGGTA
>JAJRWO010000158.1 GCA_024276775.1 Gammaproteobacteria bacterium
TCGAAGGCCATACCGGCAGTCATAGCACCGTCGCCGATAATGGCCACGGCTTTGCGGTCGATGCCTTGTTCCTGTGCTGCCAGTGCCATGCCCAGGGCAGCACTGATGGAGGTGCTGGAGTGGCCGACGCCAAAGGTGTCATAGGGGCTTTCTTCCCGTTTTGGGAAGCCGGCCAGGCCATCTTTTTGGCGTATGCTGACCATCTGTTCACGTCGTCCTGTCAAAATTTTATGTGGGTAACTTTGATGCCCCACATCCCAGACCAGCCGGTCTTTCGGGGTGTTAAAGACGTAGTGCAGGGCGATGGTGAGTTCTACGGTACCCAGCCCCGCGGATAAATGGCCGCCAGTGTTGCTGACCGACTGGATTAGAAATTGGCGTAATTCAGCCGCCAGCGTTGGCAGTTGATCCTGCGAAAGTAGGCGCAGGTCGTCCGGAGAGTCGATGCTCTCGAGCAAATCTTGAGTTTGGGTTCTCATTGTTTATAATTACTGCGCGGGAAAACTAACAATTATGAAGCCGGAAGCTCGATTAAGCAAGGTCGGAATGGAATGAAAACCGCTGTGAAGGTCGTCATCTAAATGACTTACTTGTTGCGTGAAATGATGTATTCGGCCATCCAGCGCAGCGGATCAGCCTTGTCATCAAAGCTGTCCAGACTGGCCAATGCTTCTTGGTATAATTCCTGGGCACGTTGTTTGGCTCCATTCAGCCCGAGCAGAGCGGGGTAAGTGGGCTTGTCACGGGCAATATCAGCCCCCTGGATCTTACCCAGTGTGGCTGTGTCGCCCTCAATATCGAGAATGTCATCCTGGATCTGGAAGGCCAGACCGATACACTTGGCATAATGGTCAAGCTGCTTCAGCGGTGTTTCGCTGACATTTTCACAACTAAGTGCGCCGAGCATGACACTGGCACGGATGAGTGCGCCAGTTTTGTGGATGTGCATATTTTCCAATGCTGGCAGGGTGATGTTTTTGCCAACAGAGTCTAAATCAATGGCCTGACCGCCACACATACCGCGTGAGCCGGAGGCGACTGCCAACTGGTCGATCATTTGCAGACGGCGTTTGGCGCTGACCTTGATATTGTTGTCATGACTCAGAACATGAAAGGCCAGTGACTGGATAGCATCGCCTGCAAGAATAGCGGTGGCTTCATCGAAGGCCTTGTGACAAGTGGGTTTGCCACGCCGGAGGTCGTCATCGTCCATGGCCGGCAGGTCATCATGGATCAGGGAATACACATGGATCAGCTCTACTGCAGCGGCTGGGCCATCCAGCTGATCGAGTTCAATATCCATTGCCTGGCCAGCGCTGTAAACTAAAAAAGGTCGAACCCGCTTGCCGCCATCCAGGCTCGAATGACGCATCGCCTGGTGCAGGCTTGCCGGGGTGATGGCAGGCTTGGGCAGCCAGCGCTCAAGCGTGGTTTCGGTGCGCGCCTGGTGGGCGCTCAGCAGTTGTTTCAGGGCATTATTCATTGCGCTCAAAAGCCTCCGGTTCACTGTTTTGTTCGAGCAGAATAGTTACCTTTTGCTCTGCTTCCTTAAGGGATGTTTGGCAGTGGCGGGTCAGACTGACACCGCGCTCGAACAGTTTGAGTGATTCCTCCAGGTTGATGTCGCCCTGTTCCAGGGTGTCTACCAGGGTTTCGAGTTCCGCCAGGGCTGTTTCAAAGTCAGGCAGATTTTTGTTTGTTTTTTTTGGCATTTTAATAAAGAGGTCAATTATAGGGAGCGTTGTGTGTACCGTCATCGATGACATCATGGTTTGCTCATGATGCGTTTCCAAGGCTCACATGATACAGTCTCTGCGCATTGAATTAACAGGATATTGACGATTTAGTATGAGCAATTACGATGCTTCCTCCATTGAAGTCTTGAGTGGTCTTGAGCCAGTGCGCAAACGCCCTGGCATGTATACCGACACCACTCGTCCCAACCATCTCGCCCAAGAGGTCATCGACAACAGTGTTGACGAAGCCATGGCGGGTTATGCCAAAAAGGTTGACATTACCCTCTATAAAGATGGTTCGTTGGAGGTGTTGGATGATGGCCGTGGCATGCCGGTGGATATCCACCCGGAAGAAGGGGTACCCGGCGTTGAGGTGATTCTGACCAAGCTTCATGCCGGTGGCAAGTTTTCCAATGCGAACTATCAGTTCTCCGGTGGCTTGCACGGTGTGGGTGTGTCGGTGGTCAATGCCTTGTCAAATCGACTTGATGTCTGGGTTAAACGGGGTGGCCAAGAATATAATATTGCCTTTGCCGATGGCAACAAAATCTCTGACCTGGCTGTGGTGGGCAAGGTTGGTAAACAAAATACGGGTACCAGAGTGCGTTTTTGGCCGGATCCAATATTTTTTGATTCCCCCAGAATTTCAGTTAGCAAGCTGAAACATGTGTTGCGTGCCAAGGCGGTGCTTTGCCCAGGACTGCATGTCACTTTTTATGATGAAAAATCGGGCGAACAAGAGGAATGGTATTACGAAGATGGTTTAAGTGACTATCTTGGTACTGCTTTGCAGGGCTTTACCCTACTGCCAGAAGAACTGTTTGTGGGGGGCACCGCCTCCGAGCATGAAGTGGCTGACTGGGCCGTGGCCTGGTTACCGGAAGGTGGCGAGTTGGTTACCGAGAGTTACGTCAATCTAATTCCTACTGCCCAGGGTGGCACCCATGTTAACGGTCTGCGCACAGGCCTGACTGATGCCATTCGTGAGTTTTGTGAGTTTCGTAATCTATTGCCGCGTGGTGTCAAGCTGGCACCGGATGATGTCTGGGACAGATGTGCCTATGTGTTGTCGGTAAAACTGGCAGACCCTCAGTTCAGCGGCCAGACCAAGGAGCGGTTGTCATCGCGTGAATGTGCACCATTTATTTCTGGTGTGGTTAAGGATGCCTTTAGTCTGTGGCTGAATCAACACACCGATGCCGGTGAACTGATCGCCATGCTGGCCATTAGTAATGCTCAATCGCGGCTGCGCGCGGGTAAAAAAGTGGTACGCAAAAAGATCACTTCAGGCCCAGCGCTGCCGGGTAAATTGGCTGACTGTAGTTCTCAAGATCTTAGTCGGGCAGAATTATTTTTGGTGGAAGGGGATTCAGCCGGCGGTTCGGCCAAACAGGCTCGTGACCGTGTTTATCAAGCCATCATGCCGTTGCGCGGTAAAATTTTGAATACCTGGGAGGTGGACTCAACTGACGTACTGGCCTCGCAAGAGGTGCATGACATTTCGGTGGCGATTGGCGTGGAGCCTGGCTCGGATGAACTGAAAGGTTTGCGTTATGGCAAGGTCTGTATTCTCGCCGATGCCGACTCCGATGGCGCACATATTGCCACCTTGTTGTGTGCGTTGTTTCTACGTCATTTTCGGCCGTTAGTGAATGCAGGCCACATCTATGTCGCCATGCCGCCGTTGTTTCGCATCGATGTTGGCAAACAGATTTTTTATGCGTTGGACGAGGCAGAAAAACAGGGGGTTCTGGATCGTATCGCGGCGGACAAACTCAGGGGCAAGGTTTCGATCCAGCGCTTCAAAGGCCTGGGTGAGATGAACCCATTGCAATTACGTGAAACAACGATTGATCCCGATACTCGTCGTTTGGTGCAATTGACACTGGAAAGTGGTGATGATACCCATCAGATGATGGATATGTTGCTGGCCAAGAAGCGTGCTGCTGATCGACGTGCATGGCTGGAAAGCAAGGGTAATCTAGCTGAGATTTAACAGACTCTCAAAAGCAAGGTCATCATCAATCTATACGACATACTCGCTGAATACCTTTGTCCTCAACAGGTTAAAAAACGTCCAAAGAGACGTTAAAGCAGAAATGCGAGTTATCAATGATCCGCTGTACTCACTCACTATTACCTTTCAATACTTCATATTTCCCACGCCGATAAAAAGATTTGGTATGCCTTTTAGCTGTTGCGCATCTACAAAATTGCCCTGATATAAAAAATAATGATTAACCTTTTGTCGCTAGAGGTCGACTTGTATCTGGTAGGTGGTATTTCGGCTGGATCCAAGTAAAAATATTTTTGCATTTGAGATTATTAAAGGGGCGATAATGAGTGACAAATACAGGGTTTTGATTGTTGATGATTCGGCCGACGACATTCACTTCGTGCTTGAGAACCTGAAGCAGGATTATGCTGTTCTTGTTGCCACCAGCGGTGAAAAAGCATTTGAGATAGCCAACAAGGAACCACGCCCTGATGTGATTTTGATGGACGTGGAAATGCCTGGCATGGATGGTTATGAAACTTGTCGATTACTTAAAAAGACGGTGGAAACCAGCGCTATTAATGTGATTTTTGTTTCCGCACATGATTCAACCGATGAAAAACTGGCCGGTTATGATGCTGGCGGCAGTGATTATTTGATCAAACCGGTACAGCCCAGCGAGTTGTTGCAGAAGGTTAAATTGGCTGTTGATGACAAGCAGGCCCGTGCTGCCGTTGAAGCAGATAAAGCGATGGCGATGGAAACCGCCATGACGGCCATTTCCAGTGCCGGTGAGCAAGGAGTGGTGGTGAACTTCATGAAGAACAGTTTTTCAGTCACCAGCATTGAAGAATTAGCTCGGCGGGTTGTTGAGGCAACATCAAACTACGGTCTGGAGAGCAGTGTTCAGCTACGCACAGTCACGGGGGCTGTGAACGCCAGCAGTAAAGAACCTATGCCCCCCCTGGAACAGGAACTGCTTTCAAAACTAAAGGATGTGGGACGTCTGAAAGAGAGTGGCAGTCGATTTATCGCCAATTTTGGCGGTGTAACGCAATTGGTTAAAAATATGCCTGAGGATGAAGA
>JAJRWO010000159.1 GCA_024276775.1 Gammaproteobacteria bacterium
ATCCACACCATCCCATTGAATAATGCCCACCGCTGTTGCCAAGGTATCTACACTGAAGTCCAGCATACCACCACTGACGCCAATCGAGGCTGAACGCTCCGCTACACCGCCGTTACTTAAAAGCTCGACAGAAAGATCGCGTTCACCACCAATGATGCTGCCCAGACCGCCTGAAACCGAACTCGTACAGGCATTCCCGACAAGATCGCCGCCAACACAAGGCACATTATGGGAACTATTATGTGAACTAACACCAATAATCCTACTCACCAGAGGACCCTGATCGGTATCAAACAAATCAATCACGCCCGCATTTGCACCCGATGCCACGGCCAACATCGCCGATGCAGCCAATACTTTCATTTTATATTTCATTTACACGTCCCCAAAAGTTAAATCATAAGATATTAGTTCGCCTGCCTAATATCATGCACCATCTGCGCCAGTATTATTTTTTATAGTAATAACAATGCGTTAAAGAGGAGGCCACCAATCAGGTAGACAGCCCATCCAGAAAAGTGTAAAAAATCCTGACACTTTCAGCGCTCCCCTGCCCAACCCCATACGCCCCCCAGCAAGCACAAACTGCATTCACAGGGAAACGGACAAAAATACAAAATACCGGCCTTCACTTGATGAGCGCATTCATCTCCATATAAGCGCCTGATCTGCTGCGGCCCACCCATTTTGGACAGATACTCAGGCATCTTGCAGACATAATGGCCTGTATTTGCACTATAATACCTAAACTGTACTCAAACACATCTATCGTTAACATGGGAATAGAACATAATGAGCTGGAAACTGACCGCCCTCTTCCTGGCCGCTGCGCTTGCTTCAGGTTGCAGTGCCAATCTGACGGACAAGGAGCTGCTGGAAAGCAGCAAAAATCATCTTGACAAAGGTGAGCTACGGGCAGCAGCTATTCAGTTAAAATCGGTATTACAACAAAGCCCCGACAATATGGAGGCCCGTTGGCTGCTGGGCAAAATCCACATGGAACTGGGCAACCAAGCTTACGCCGAGAAAGAATTGCGACGCGCCCAGGAACTCGGCATTGCAGATGAGGCCATACTGCCACTGTTAGCCCTTGTCCTGACCTCACAAGGAAAACTCAAAGACGTCCTTAATATCCAAACCAGTGGTTTATCTGCGGCTGCGCAAGCGCAGATACTGGCCACACAGGCGGCCAGCCTGATCGCTCACAACAAACTTGAACAGGCTGAGGAAAAAATCACCCAGGCAGTTTCGATTAACCCCGGTTCAGCGCCGGCCTTAACTGAGCAGGCAAGACTGTTAATCACACAAGGCAAACAGGCACAAGCCCGTGATCAGCTGAAAAAACTATTGACGCAGAACAGCCGTTATGCGCCTGCATGGAGTCTGCTGGGCGAAGTGCATCGCCGTGACAGGCAACTGAACGAGGCGGAGATCGCCCTCAACAAGGCCATTGAATACCGGCTCAATAACTTTTCTGACCGCCTAAAACGAACCATGGTGCGCATTGAACTGCAAAAATACGATGCCGCCCAAGCCGATATCGACATTCTTCTGCGCAAGCTGCCACATTTTTTTGAAACGCTCTACGCTCAAGGTCTGGTTCACTTTTACCAACAGCGCTATCCACAGGCTCAAACCGCCTTTGAAGCCGCGCTCAAAAGCAATAAAGATTATCAACAAGCACAATTTTATCTTGGCACAACCTACAGCCTGCTGGGTCAGCACGAGCAAGCTGAACACTATATCTCCCGCTTCGTTGCCGCTAACCCAAACAATATTGCCGGTCGCAAAATACTGGCGCAAATACGATTACAAGCAGGCAATTTCTCTGAGGTAGAACGACTGCTGTTACCTGTTACCCGGATAAATGAGGACGACACTGCCACCCTCAGGGTATTGGCGTTAGCCTACATGCAACAGGGCAGGGGCGATGAAGCCATTACTTTGTTCAAAAAAATTAATTCACTACAGCCAGAATCCGCACTTGCCCAGCTGGATCTGGCTTCTGCCCTGTTAGTTAATGGTGACGAAGCCAAAGGGATGAAACAGTTGCAAGCCGCTGGGGCCCTGAATCCTGAGACCCAAAAATTCGCCGATGAAATTCTCATCCGCCATTATCTGTTACGTAAAAAATTCGATAAAGCCCTTGCAAATGCCAATAGCTATCAGCAACGCCATCCGCAACAGGCCCAACCCTACAGGCTGCTAGGACTGATTTACCTTGCCAGGCAGGAACCCGAGGCGGCCCAAATAAATTTTGAAAAAGCCCGTGAATTAGTCCCAGGCGACCTTATATCCAACAATAACCTCGCCTCTCTGGCAATGCAAAACAACAATTACCCGGTCGCGCGACAGCACTATGAAGAGATTCTGGCGCACCACGCAAACCATTTAGATGCACTTATGAAACTATCCATTATTGATGAACGCGAAGGCAATAGTGACACGATGGTTAAACGCCTGCAGACAGCAATTGCCGCGCACCCCAATGTTATTCAAGCGCGCATTTCACTGGCCCGCCATCACATGGCAACAGGCGCACCTGAGCAAGTCGC
>JAJRWO010000160.1 GCA_024276775.1 Gammaproteobacteria bacterium
GGTAACTGCCGTAACATTGCACCAAATGAACGCTCCATATCGGCCATCTGTTGTTTGTAAGCATCAAGATTAATCGCCTTCAGCTGCTTGGCTTTAAAAACATCTTTCAATTCCACCTCTTTTTGCTTTGCCTGCTCCAGCTCTTCCAACTGATGTTGAGTCACAAACCAGTAGCCCGTCCCCAACACTGCCAGACAAACCGTTAACACGGCAGCCACCTTAACCAATACCGGCCACGAACCCGGATCACTGGAATCCAGGCCCTTAAACTGTTCAAAATCTATGCTTTTCAGGTTCATTCGTCTTCTTCCGCCTTCTTAGCTTCAATTTCTTCGGGCGTTAACTGTTTGACCTTCAATGTAAATTTACTTGAGCGACTGCCATCTTTTTCCTTCACTTCAATCACTTCAAGCGTGGGGCTATCAAACCACTCAGATTCATCCAGGTTGCGCATAAAGGCTGAAACACGAGCATTGGATTGCGCCTGACCTTTTATCGTCAGCTCCAGCCCTGTCTGTTCAAAGTTTGTTAAAAACAAGCCATCGGGTAAAGCCAGAACCAGCTTGTCGAGCATATGCACCACCATTGGCCGGCGCGTTTGCAAATTCTGAATGACATCCATTCGATTCAGCAACAGCTCCTTTTTTGTCTCCAGCTCTTTAATCTCTTTAATTCGATCATCAACCTTGGCTATTTCCGCGTCTAAAAAACGATTACGCGCATTTTGATCATCCATTTTCCCACCAATATGGATATAGGCATAACCGATAATAGCCAGCATCAAAAAAGCAGCGCCAACAACAACAGAGGTAAACTGACGCTTACGTTCATAACGTAACGTCTCTCTCCAGGGCAATAAGTTGATGCGCGTCATTAGTCGAAACTCCTCAATGCCAATCCGCATGCGATCATCAATGCTGGCGCGTCAGCACCTAACTGTTGTGCTTTAATTTTGGAAGCAAGAGACATGTTGGCAAATGGATTGGCAACAGTCGTCGGCACCCCCAGCTTATCTTCAATCAACTCATCAATGCCTGGAATAGAGGCACAACCACCCGCCAACACCACATGATCAACACTGTTGTACTGGCTGGAAGAAAAGAAAAACTGCAATGAACGACTGACCTGCTGTGTCATGGCATCTTTAAAGGGTTGCAACACTTCAGGGACGTAATTATCAGGTAAACCGCCCTGCTTTTTAGCCAGCCCCGCTTCTTCATAAGAAAGCCCATAACGACGCTGAATCTCTTCGGTCAGCTGTTTGCCACCAAACACCTGTTCGCGGGTATAAATCATCTTAAAATCATGAATCACATTCAACGTCGTCATGCTAGCACCCACATCAAGTATCGCCACCGTCAGGCCATCACCGGCATCAGCCAATTGCGGCGCAATCAACTTATAAGCGGCTTCCATCGCATAGGCTTCGACATCAACAATATGTGCTGTCAGGCCACCCAGTTCACAGGCCGCCACACGGATATCAACATTTTCACTACGAGATGCTGCCAGCAGCACCTCAACCGTATCAGAAGCAACACCTTCACTGCCATCAGGCGAGCCTAAAATTTGAAAATCCATATTTACTTCATCCAAAGGATATGGAATGTACTGATCTGCCTCTAGTTCAATCTGGCCTTCCATTTCATCATCGCTGAGATTTTCAGGCATATTGATGATTTTAGTAATAACAGCAGAACCCGCGACCGCAACAGCCGCTAGCTTAGTTCGGCTACCCGCGCGTTTCACTGCACGATTAATGGCTGCACCCACTGATTCAACATCAGCAATACTTTTTTCTACCACAGCATGAGGCGGTAGCGGAACGACTGAGTAACTATCAACCTTGTAACGGCCGCCACTTTCGCTGAACTCAAGCAGCTTGACTGCTGTCGCACTGATGTCCAGCCCTAACAAGGATGCAGATTTTCGTTTGAAGAAGTCCAATTTAGAGTTCTCTAATTTATTCCATTAATATGCAGCATTATGCCTTTGAGGGTTTATCGGGCATTTAATACCATACTTTACATTTATCCCATATTTCTAGGATTATCCTAAAAATGCCAGATATCTTCATGTAGTATACATCGGAAGAACCAAAGCAAACCTTAGTCTGTCATCTGTTAATACTGTTATCAAATTCACATTAAGACATCTTTATAAAAGCGACAACCATGAAGTTTATCCTCAAACTAGCCCGCCGTAGCATATTTTTTGCTTTAATTCTTTCGCTGGCCGGCACCATTGCTGTTGCCGCTACCTATTTTTATCTTGCACCACAATTACCCTCGGTTGACGCCTTAAAAAACATTCGCTTTCAGGTGCCGCTTCAAGTTTATAGCCAAGGCAATCAATTGATCGCCGAATATGGCAGTAAAAAACGCGATCCACTTCGCTACGAACAAATACCAACAACGATGATCGACGCGATCCTCGCCTCCGAAGATGATCGATTTTTTGAGCACCCAGGTGTTGACTACCAAGGCATACTCCGTGCAGTCGCCAAACTCATTACCACCGGCCAAAAAGCGCAAGGAGGCAGTACCATTACCATGCAAGTCGCACGCAATTTTTTTCTCAGTCGTGAAAAAACCTACTTGCGAAAAATCAATGAAATATTCCTTTCATTCAAAATTGAGCGCGAACTCAGTAAAGAACAGATTCTAGAGCTTTATCTCAACAAAATCTATTTTGGCAATCGCTCCTACGGCATTGGCAGCGCAGCAGTCATTTATTATGGCAAACCGCTAAAGGAACTGTCTTTGGCACAATACGCCATGTTAGCCGGTCTGCCCAAGGCTCCATCCAGCTACAACCCCATCGCCAACGCCAAACGCGCCCTTATTCGTCGCGATTATGTATTGAAACGCATGCTGACGCTTAACAAAATCAGCCAGGCTGAACACGATAGCGCCCAAGCTGAGCAAGTCAGTGCCAAACTTAACAAGCAACACATTGACCTTGCAGCACCCTACATCGGCGAAATGGTGCGCAGCTACATGTACAACCTGTATGGTGAAATAGCATACACTAATGGTTTCAAGGTATTTGTCACCATCGACCCTGAACTACAACTTGCGGCACAAAACGCCTTACGTCAAAACTTGCTGAACTACGAATACCGTCACGGCTTCCGTGGCCCTGTCGACCACATTGAAATCAGCCCTGACACAGACAACGATTTAGCACTTAAACACCTCAAAACGCTACCAACCGTCGGCCATTTAAAACCCGCCCTCATACTAGACAGCAAAGCGCAAACCAGCCAGGCGTTGCTGACCAACGGCGAACGAATCATTTTAGCTTGGCAGGGCCTCTCTTGGGCAGCCCCTTATCTTGACATCAATCATAAAGGTAAATCACCAACACTGGCGGCGCAAATCGTCACTGCCGGTGACATTGTTTATGTTTTACAAAATGACGACGGCGAATGGCAACTGGGTCAAATCCCTAACGTCTCCGGTGCTATTATTGCCCTAGACCCAAAAGACGGTGCTATCGTTGCGTTGTCCGGGGGCTTTGATTTTTTCTACAGTAAATTTAATCGCGCCATCCAGGCCAAACGCCAAGCGGGTTCAAGTTTCAAACCATTCATCTATTCAGCAGCACTGGAAAAGGGCTTCACCCCCGCCTCCATCATCAATGATGCCCCCGTGGTCTTCGATGACCCGGGCCTGGAAACCTCATGGCGGCCTGAAAACTATAGCGGTCGCATCTATGGCCCGACCCGCCTGCGCGAAGCTATTATTCGCTCACGCAACCTGGTTTCAATTCGCCTGTTACGAGCTATCGGCATCCCTTATGCCATTAACTATGCCCAACGCTTCGGCTTCGAAACCGACCAATTGCCACGCGATCTATCTTTATCGCTGGGCAGCGCTTCGGTAACGCCAATGGACATCGCTTCAGCTTACACGGTATTCGCCAATGGCGGTTTCCGTGTAACGCCCTATTTCATCCAGCGCATTGAAGACATCAGGGGCGAGACCATCTTTGAAGCAGAACCTAGCATCGCCTGCCTGCCATGCGAACAGGCAGCACTTGCCAACAACACCACGACGGCCACAGCCATTAACACGCCCCTCGGAATTGACAACACTGATATGGAAGCAGAAGAAGCACTCTCTCAGCAACCCAAGCTAGCTAAACGTGTCATTACACCGCAAAATGCCTATTTAATCACCAGCATGATGCGCGATGTGGTGAAACGCGGCACGGCACAGCGTGCCACGCAGCTTGGCAGGAAAGACCTTGCAGGTAAAACGGGCACCACTAATGACCAGCGTGATGCCTGGTTTTCGGGTTTTAACAGCGAAATTGTTGCCACCAGCTGGACCGGTTTTGATAATGGCACACCACTGGGTAACAGAGAGACAGGGGGCCGCGCATCACTGCCATTGTGGATAGACTTTATGCGCACCGCCCTTAAAGATCGACCTGAAATCCCGTTGGAGCAACCCGATGGACTCATCACTGTGCGCATCGACCCCAAAACCGGACTGCTTGCTGCAGCCAAGCAGAAAAATGCAATTTTTGAAACCTTTCGCGCTGAACATGCACCGCAGCGACAGGCAAACAATATGGATGACTCCGCCTCTATACCTGATAACAATAACGGTGGTGAAACAGCACCACAGTTGCTTTTTTAAACATGACTAAAAAGGCTTATCTGGCACTCAATCGATACACGCTAGCCGCGTTCATTCATCGCCATATAATCACGCTTCACCGCACCTTGATAAAGTTGACGCGGACGGGCAATACGCTGATCAGGATCACCTATCATTTCCATCCACTGCGCCACCCAACCAACGGTGCGCGCAATCGCAAACATCACTGTAAACATATTGGTTGGAATGCCCAACACTTTGTAGATAATGCCAGAATAAAAGTCAACATTAGGATAGAGCTTGCGCTCCTTAAAATAATCATCCTCCAAGGCAATCGCTTCCAGCTTCAGCGCCAACTCAAACAATGGATCGTTTTCATCACCCAATTCAGCCAGCACCTTATGACACATTTCACGAATCAGTGTCGCACGAGGATCAAAATTTTTATAAATACGATGACCAAACCCCATCAGTCGGAACGAGTCATTCTTATCTTTGGCCCTGGCAATATATTTAGGCACATTGCTGACATCACCGATTTCATCCAGCATATGCAGTACCGCTTCATTCGCGCCACCGTGAGCAGGCCCCCACAATGCAGCAATCCCTGAAGCAATACAGGCAAATGGATTGGCCGCAGAACTGCCGGCCAAACGAATCGTCGAAGTACTGGCATTTTGCTCATGATCGGCATGCAGGATAAAGATCATATCTAGCGCACGCTCCGCCACCGGATCAACCACATATTCTTCACAGGGTACAGAAAACATCATATTCAGCAGGTTACCGCTGTAACTCAAATTGTTTTTTGGATAGACAAAGGGTTCGCCAATAGAGTGCTTGAAGCTTGCAGCTGCAATCGTAGGCATCTTGGCAATCAAACGATGAGCCGCAATCTCACGATGCGCTGGATTACGAATATCCGTTGAATCATGATAAAACGCCGACAGCGAACCCACCACACCACACATAATGGCCATCGGATGAGCATCATGATTAAAGCCCTTGTAAAAACTGTTCAGGCTTTCATTAATCATTGTGTGGCGGGTAATATTATTGAGAAACCCTTGTTGCTCAACCTCAGTGGGCAGCCCGCCATGCATCAGCAAATAAGCGACTTCCAGAAACGAACTTTTGCCTGCCAGTTGCTCAATGGGATAGCCGCGATACAACAACTCCCCTTTATCGCCATCAATATAGGTGATAGAACTGCGACAACTGGCCGTTGAGACAAATCCCGGGTCAAAGGTCACATAACCGAATTCATTGAAAAATTTTCTAATATCAACAGCACCTGGGCCATGAGTACCATGATAAACCGGCAGTTCAATGCTCTTACCAGTCACGTTATCCGTAACGGTAACCGTATCTTTGA
>JAJRWO010000161.1 GCA_024276775.1 Gammaproteobacteria bacterium
ATAATGGTTTTAGAGGCTCCATCATTAGCCAACGGCCGAACCAAAAACCCTTCCACACCTTCACCCACCCAGACAATCACATCCGCCCTTTGCAAACTACGCGCCTGGGAGGGTTTAAGCATATAGCCATGTGGTGAGCGGCTTCCTTTCACCAACAGCTCAGGCTCGGCTACGCCCGCCATCACCCCGGCCACCAGTGAATGAATCGGTGCAATACTGACCACAACACGCGGCACAGTACCTGCCTGAACAGTAGTGGCAAACATTACAAAGCAGGCAAAGCTGAGCCATAATCTGAACATTAAATTGGTAAACCCTAAAAATCGTTATGTTATAGTATAACAACTTCAGCTTGAGCGATCACAAATGTCTAACAGCACTTCCGGTCAAGCCTTTGCAAAACACGATCACCGCCATTGCATCAAAGCGGCGCTGAAACAAGCATCGCGCATTTGCGGCGAGCGCAATGGCCGCCTGACTGCGCAACGTAAGCGAGTGCTAGAGCTGGTGTGGAAAAACCATAAACCCGTTGGCGCCTATGCCATTTTGGAACAACTGCGCGCTGAAGGGTTTAATGGTGCTCCACCCACTGTATACCGGGCATTAGATTTTTTACTCGAGCACGGCCTTATCCACCGCATCGAAAGTCTCAACGCCTATACCGGTTGTGCTCATCCAGGTGAACAACACACCGGCCAGTTTTTAATTTGCTCACAGTGTCAGCGTGTTGCCGAACTGGATGATCCCAAGGTTAAAACGGCTATCTGCAACAGCGCTGCGCTACTTGGTTTTGAGGCAGATCATCAGGTCATTGAAATCCGTGGCCTTTGCCCCCAGTGTCAAGACCACTAACATGGACAACAAAATTCTGATTGAGGCCAAAGGTATCAGCCTTGCGCTTGAGGGCAAGCAGATCCTCGACAAGGTTGATATCCGCCTGCACAAAGGCGAGATTGTTACCCTGATTGGTCCCAACGGTGCCGGCAAATCAACCCTGATTCGTATCATTCTCGGCCTGATCAAGCAGGACGATGGCCAAGTCCTGCTAGCACCAAAACTGCGCATCGGCTACATGCCCCAGCGCCTGAGCATTGACCCCGTGTTGCCTCTGACTGTGCGCCGTTTTCTCACCCTGGCGCAACGCTGCTCTGAATCCAATTTAGTCGATGCACTCACCGAAGTTGGTGCCGAACAATTGCTCGATTCAGCGATGCAAACTCTGTCCGGTGGTGAAACCCAGCGCATATTGCTAGCCCGTGCCATGCTACGAAATCCTGACCTGTTAATTCTCGACGAACCGGTTCAGGGCGTCGACGTTGCCGGTCAGGAAGCACTTTATCGCCTCATCAGCACCATCCGTAAACGTCACGGCTGTGGCATCCTGATGATCTCTCATGACTTACACTTGGTCATGAGCGCCACCGACCAAGTGTTATGCCTCAACCGTCACGTCTGTTGCTCCGGTCATCCCGACAAGGTACGAGCCGACCCCAGTTACGTCGCTCTATTTGGAAACACAGCGGTGCTAATGCCCTATAACCATCACCACGACCACAGCCATAACGCCCACGGCGACATTATTCAAAACAAACACAAGGACTGCCAGCATGGATGATTTTCTGCTGCGCGCTCTGCTGGCCGGAATCGGCGTGGCTCTGATCGCCGGCCCACTGGGCGCGTTTGTGGTCTGGCGCAAGATGGCCTACTTCGGCGACACCCTGGCCCATGCCGCCCTGCTCGGCGTGGCATTGGGGTTTCTGTTAGACATCAACACCAATCTTGGCGTAGTGGTAGTCTGCATCCTCCTGGCACTGCTATTGGTGGCCATGCAGCAAAAACAACGCCTCGCCAATGACACCCTGCTTGGCATTCTTTCACACAGCACCCTGTCCATGGGACTGATCGCCCTGGCCTTCATGGAAACATTGCGCATCGATCTGATGAGCTACCTGTTTGGTGACATCCTTGCCGTTAGCAACACCGATCTTTACTGGATATTTAGCTGCGCCGCCTTGTCACTCATCGTCTTAATCATCATCTGGCGCCCCTTGCTCGCCATTACAGTGCATGAAGAACTGGCCCGTGTTGAAGGCGTGCCCGTCACCTGGGTCAAACTGGCACTAATGCTATTAATCGCCATCGTCATCGCCGTCGCCATGAAAGTCGTTGGCATCCTGCTAATCACCTCATTACTAATCATCCCTGCAGCCACCGCCAGAAGCTTCGCCCGCAACCCCGAGCAAATGGCTGTCCTTGCCGCTGCCATCGGCTGTATTGCCGTCAGCGGAGGGCTATTCGCCTCACTGGAATGGGATCTACCCGCCGGGCCAGCGATTGTTGTCAGCGCCGCAATCTTGTTTTTCTCAGCGCCCTGGTGGCTAAAACTGAAACGAGCAAAAAAATAGCCTCAGAAACTCCTCAGCTTTCATTAGGCGACACTCAATAAAGGAATTCTTACAACTAAAGGGTATTGACCCTGGCAATCATTCCACGATTTAATAGTCACACCTTCTTTCTCATGGCCATCTATTATGAAACCATTATTCAAACCCGCAACTCTGTTTTATTCAGTGGCTCTTGGTTTTACCAGTTTAAGCATGACCTTGCCTGCGCAAGCTGGCGGAGTTTCTGTTTATATCGTTGCCCCTGGAGACACACTCTGGAGCATCGCCAATGAGAATTTGAAAAACCCTAAAGACTGGAAAAAACTGATGAAGATCAACAATCTGACTGATCAAACCCAGCTTCAGGTAGATCAAGCATTACGCATTCCTTCTGAGTTGATGGCTGACTTTTCCGCAGCACCTTCTGTCGCTGTAAAACCGGCGAACCTTCCCCTGGCAGCAAAAACACCTGCGCAGAATAATAAAAAACCAGCGGCCACTGTGAGAGAGGGTGCCAAGGCAATTGGGGATGTCACAAGCATTTCTAGCGCTGCCATCACGGTGGCAGCGACTTATGGCGACGTCGTACAAATAAACGCTGAAAAGCAATCAAAACTGACCGTGAATCAAACCTTGCCTGATAAAGCGCGTATTCGTACCGGCGCTAAAAGTAGCGTCAATATCATTGATGCCAATGGCTCGATGATTGTTTTATTGTCTAATTCTGAAGTCATTTTGAGTCAGCCACTTAGCTTATTGCAGGGTGAAATCGAATATGAGGTTAGCGCCGATAAAATGCTGGCACTGGTATCCACTGAGGCCGGCTCTGTGAGTGCACAAAAGGCCCATTTTCGTGTTGCCACATCCAAAGCAGGCAAGTTGATGCGGATTGAGGTTGAACAGGGTGCTGTTGTTGTCACCGACAAGGAAAATCAGCGTCGTATTAGTGCTGGCATTGCCATGCTGCTTGAGGCTGGCCAAGCCATGAATGAACCCCGCCAGGGGTTGATGCGCCCCGATATTGCCAACCTTTCCAAAAGCAGCGTAAACGGTGAGGCCAATCTTAACTGGTCAGCGATTAAGGATGCCAAGGCATATCGGGCACAATTAGTCTATGCCGCAGATACTTATCTGGTGTTATTTGATGAGTACCTGAGCCAACCTAAACTTAATTGGCACAACATCAGTCCAGGACGTTACAACATCCGCTTACGCTCTATTGGTGACAATAAGCTTGAGGGGCTGAATGCTATACTGCCATTTGTTGTCCATGGCACACTCAACCCACCACGCTCAAATTCACCGATAAACGGCGCAACCTTACCCACAAATAAACCCTGGATTGCTTGGTCAAGGGTTGCTGAAGCCAACTCTTATACTTTACAAGTAGCACGGGATGCTGAATTTAAAACTGATGTACAGGAATTCAGTTACCAAATGAAAAATTACTATAAATATTCAGAGGCTTTACCACCAGGTGAGTATTACTGGCGGCTGATGAGTGTATCGCCCAAGCGAGTCAAAAGCGAATTTGGTGAAATTAGAATGTTTAAAGTTAAATGACCTCCGGCATAGCCGGAGGCTTATTAGATTACGCCCTCAAAGGGCTCAAGTAAGCGCCCAAGGCGCAACTACACTCCAAGTCGAAATTGCTCCCGCTGCTCATCAGACTTTTCTTGATTACGAATATATTCAATCACCATATTCTCATCAAGACTTACCGTTGATACAAAGTAACCTCTTGCCCAAAAGTGCTCGCCTGTAAAATTCCTCTGCTGGCCTTTAAATTTTCGAGCAATCGATATTGCACTTTTACCCTTCAAATATCCCACCACATTCGATACCGCGTATTTCCGTGGAATACTAATACACATGTGAATATGATCCGGCATCAAATGCCCTTCTTCAATAACCACCCCTTTCCGTTTAGCTAGATCGTGCAATATCTCTCCCAGGTGCTTTCTAATCGACCCATAAATCTGCTTTTTTCGTTTCTTC
>JAJRWO010000162.1 GCA_024276775.1 Gammaproteobacteria bacterium
GACAATAGTCAGTACCATAAATATGAACGCTTGCAGTGTGATTACTAACAAGTGAAATATCAACCAACCTAGATCTAACAACACTTGCAAGGGCAACCAGAATGCAGCACCAATACCAACGGCCATTGTGCCTCCGATCAGAGCGATCAAGAGAAACACCAACTCACCCGCAAACAAGTTGCCGAATAAACGCAGGCCGAGACTCAGAGGCTTGGCCAATTCTTCAATCGTTGTCATCACAATATTGACTGGCACAAAAAACTTGCCAAAGGGGTGAAATAAAAACATTTTGAGATAACCACCCAGCCCCTTGATCTTGATGTTGTAGTAAAGAATTAAAGCAAAAACAGTCAAAGACATTGCCATTGTGGTGCTCAGATCAGTTGTCGGCACAATCTTAAGGTAACCAATACCAAACCAACCGGCAATGACTGGCAACAGGTCGACCGGGATCAAGTCCATCGCATTCATCAACCAAACCCAAACAAAAATCGTCAACGCCAATGGCGCTATCACTGGATTATGCCCCGGAAAAGTATCTTTTACCTGCTGACTCACGAAATCAACAATAGTTTCTACGCCATTCTGAAAACCTGTTGGCGTATCCGCCTGAAGGTTACGCCCCAAACGCCAGCTAACAACAACCATCAACGTAGCCAATAATAAACTAAAGAAGATAGTATCAATATGAAACGCCCAAAAACCTGTCGCTAGATGCGTTACAGGATCACAATCACCGACACAGAGATTGGTTAAATGATGTTGGATATATGCGACTGTACCGCCACCTGAACTATCTGCTGACAAGTGTCTATCTCCCGTAAATTTCTAAATATTTTATTTGTGTTTGGCTGGATGAGCGCTTTTTTTCATCACTACGGCGTAAGCCAGTTGCGCACAACCAAATCCAACCACTGTTGCTAAAGGCGCCATATCCAGAACGCCAAGACTCAAGCCAAATAAGGCCAAGACCACAACAAAACGCTGAACGGCACCAATGTAAAGCACCACCATGCCACGCTTAGGATCTTCCTGAGCGATCTCGTTTGCCTTTAGCACTCCTCGTCGCAATAGCAACGAGACAGTTAAACTTATAATGCCACCAAAAAAAGCCGAGACCGCAGCCCAACCCCCTCCAACACTCCCAAACACGACTGCTGTCAGTGCAGCTATTATTATTTGCAGCCCAGTCACTCTTTTTGCGCTGGTTTGCACCTGACTTACAGCGATGTCCACTTACTCAAACCTGTTTAATAAATCAATGGCCCTTAGTATTCCGCCGGCAAAGCCAAGGATTCCGAACACCAGCATAAATATAGGCATTGTACCCAGCAAATAATCTAAGCCAAGCCCTAAGGCAAAACCAACAATAACCATTGCTGCCAAGTGCGTCCCCACACCCGCTAAAACCAAACCCGGACCTTTTGTTTTTACCATCCCAGATTTCGCTCCCTGCTACGGCGCGTGAGTATAGCCTGCGAGCATATCCTACTGCAAGTCTTAGAACTAAATAAAACTAAAAATAGCACGCACGTTAGTATTCGGGCCTCCCTATTTGTGCCAGAATCCCATCTAATTCGTCCAAACTATTGTATTGAACAACAATCTTTCCGTTACCTTTTGCGCTATGTTGAATTTTGACTTTGGCCGCCAGTTTGCTTGATAGCTCTTCTTCGAGCTTGCGCACATTCGGGTCCTCTACAAGTACTTTTGCTACTGCTTTACCTGCTTCCAATTGGCGCTTAACCAGACGCTCTGTCTCGCGCACAGACAATCCTTTTGCCACCACATGACGCGCCATATCACGCTGAACATCGCCCTGCAAGGCGAGCAGGGCGCGACCATGCCCCATTTCTAAATCACCACGCTCAACCAAGGTACAAACATCAACTTCCAATTCCAGCAGTCGCAATAAATTTGAAACCGCTGCGCGTGAACGACCCACCGCATCGGCCGCCTGCTGATGCGTCAGCTCAAATTCTTTTATCAAGCGCTGTAAAGCGCCCGCTTCTTCCATGGCGTTTAAATCTTCGCGCTGGATGTTTTCAATCAGCGCCATTGCGATGGCTGCCTGATCTGGCACATCTTTTATTACGCAAGGAATTTCTTGCAGCCCTGCCATCTGCGCGGCCCGCCAGCGACGCTCACCAGCAATAATTTCGTAGCGTTTGTCGTCGATTGGGCGAACCACTATTGGCTGCACCACCCCTTGCGCTTTGATGGAATCAGCCAGCTCCTGCAGCGTATCCGGATGCATATCAACACGCGGTTGATAAACACCACGCTGCATCAGGTCAACCGGCAATACCTTGAGCAAATCCTTATCTGACACAATATTGCCAGCATTCGCCTGAACTGATGCTGGCTTGGAGCCTGCCAGCAATTCGTTCAAACCTCGACCTAAACCACGCTTTTTTGTAGCCATCTTTTTAATTCTCTGAATTTGATCGTTAAGTCGCAGCGTTTGCCAATTGCTCTTTCTGCTCTTTACGGATGATTTCACCCGCCAGAGCCAAGTAGGCCAAGCTGCCGGCACAAGCCTTGTCATAAAACATGACAGGCAAGCCATGACTAGGTGCCTCTGCCAAGCGAATATTACGGGGAATTACGGTTCGATAAACCTTGTCGGCAAAATGATGTGTTAATTGCTCGGAAACATCATTGGCCAAATTGTTGCGCGCATCATACATCGTTCGCAGCAAACCTTCGATTTGCAATGCCGGGTTACTCGCCACTCGTATCTGTTCAACGGTTTCAAGCAGGGCTGTCAAACCTTCCAGCGCATAGTATTCACACTGCATCGGGATGAGCACCGACTGCGCTGCCACCAGGGCGTTCACCGTCAACATATTCAACGATGGCGGGCAATCAATTAAAATATAATCATAATTCTGACGAATTTCTGCCAGCGCACACCGCAGCCGTTCCTCACGGCTTGGCATGGTCATCAAACCCACTTCCGCTGCAGTCACATCTGCATTAGAGGGAATTAGATCATATCCCGCTTGCTCAGCGCCAACAATGACATCTTGCACCTGCATTTCACCCAACAATACCTCACAGCAACTGGCCTCAATTTTTGCCTTATCAACGCCGCTGCCCATGGTGGCATTGCCTTGCGGGTCTAGATCAATCAACATCACCCGCCGCTTGGTCGCTGCCAGCGATGCCGCCAAATTGATACTGGTGGTGGTCTTACCAACACCCCCTTTCTGGTTAGTGACCGCAATAATTTTTGCCATGAGCCTTATATTTCCGCTTCAATTAATCTTCAGTCCGCGCCACTATGGCAAGGTGCCGCTCAGCCCTCAAAAAGGGCACGTTCAGGGGGTGCACTGCATCCAGGCGATAACGATCCGGCAGTTCAGCCAACTCGCGTTCAGGATAAACACCCTTCAATGCCAGAAACCGTCCATCAAGCGCGACCAAATGACCCGCCACTGCCAGCATATCGGCGATAGTGGCAAAAGCGCGTGAAATCACGCTATTAAAATATTCCTCTGGACGATACGCCTCGGCCCGCGAATCCACTACGGTCACATTTTCCAAGCCAAGCTCAATCACCGCCTGACTCCGAAATCTGGCCTTTTTGCTATTACAGTCCAGCAAAGTAAAATGGTACTGCGGACAAACTATTGCCAAGGGAATTCCAGGTAGACCAGCGCCACTGCCAACATCAATAACCCTAGAGCCACTAATGTAAGGCAACACAACCAGACTGTCGAGCAGATGCCGCACCACCAGATTATCGCTTTCTTTACGCGAAATCAGATTATAAACCTTGTTCCACTTTTGCAGCAGCCGCAGGTAATCGAGCAATTGCAGCTGCGCGGCCGTTGTCAAATCCAGCGCTAGTTGAGCCAGCCCTTCGATCAACACATCTTTATCCCTCATCAAGTCAGGCCTGCTTCCGTGACTTGCCGCTGCGCTTTTTCAAATAAACCAGCAGTAACGAAATCGCTGCTGGCGTCACCCCTGGAATACGCGCCGCCTGACCAATAGTGACGGTACGTTGATGCACCAGCTTTTGCTTGGCCTCATTCGACAAACCAGATACTGTCTCGAAATCAAAATCATCAGGCAAAATAGCTTCTTCATATTGACGCTGACGCTCTATTTCATCACGTTGCCTATCTATATAGCCGGAATATTTGGCTTGAATCTCTACTTGCTCGGCCACCTTGGGGTCTTGCGCCCCAGGGCCAATATTCGCCAGTGACATCAGTGAATCATAATCAACCTGAGGTCGGCGCAAGGCATCTGTTGCCCGCACTTCTTTGCTCAACTTGCTTCCCAACACATATTCAGCGGCGGCGACGTTATCATCACTCGGACGCAGCCATCTACCGCTTAATCGCTGCTGCTCGCACACAATTGCATCACGTTTAATGCAAAAGGCATCCCAACGCTCATCATTAACCAGGCCTAATTCGCGCCCCTTTTCCGTCAAGCGCAGGTAGGCATTATCTTCACGCAACAACAGGCGATACTCAGCCCGAGAGGTAAACATGCGATAGGGTTCCTGGGTACCACAGGTAATCAAGTCATCAATTAACACGCCAATATAGGCCTCATCCCGGCGCGGGCACCAAGGCTCTTTTTCTTGTACCTGCAGGGCCGCATTCAAACCCGCCATCAAACCTTGCGCCGCCGCCTCTTCGTAACCGGTGGTGCCATTGATCTGACCAGCAAAAAACAAACCACCCATGTGCTTGGTTTCAAGACTGGATTTCAGCTCACGCGGATCGAAATAATCATATTCAATGGCATAGCCGGGGCGAGTGATAAAGGCATTTTCAAACCCCTTAATCGAACGCACCAGTGCAATCTGAATATCGTAAGGCAAGGAGGTAGAAATACCATTGGGGTACACCTCATGGGTCGTCAAACCTTCAGGTTCAATAAAGAGCTGATGCGAAGGTTTGTCGCTAAAACGCACAATTTTGTCTTCAATTGAAGGGCAGTAGCGCGGACCTATCCCTTTTATCACCCCCGCATACATCGGCGACCGGCCCATGCCAGCACGGATAATTTCATGCGTTTTTTCATTGGTGTGGGCAATAAAACAACTGATTTGACGGGGGTGATCTTGCGACTGGCCAAGAAAGGAAAAGCTCGGCACCGGATTATCCCCAGGTTGCTCTTCCAGCCGAGAAAATTCAATCGAACGACCATCAATCCGTGGCGGGGTACCTGTTTTGAGCCGATCAACACTAAATGGCAATTCACGCAGACGCCGGGAGAGGACATTGGCAGGTGGATCACCGGCACGGCCACCTTGGAAATTTTCCAGACCAATATGGATGCGACCACCGAGAAATGTGCCCACCGTCAACACCACTGTTCTGGCACGAAACCTCAACCCCATCTGCGTTACCACACCCACAACACGGTCATTTTCAACAATCAGATCATCTACAGACTGCTGAAACAGCTGCAAGTTAGGCTGATTTTCCAGAGCCTCGCGCACGGCGGCCTTGTACAGCACCCGGTCAGCCTGGGCGCGGGTCGCCCTTACCGCTGGGCCTTTACGGGCATTGAGAATGCGAAACTGAATCCCGCCCCGGTCAGCCGCTCGCGCCATAACGCCACCCAAAGCATCCACTTCTTTAACCAAATGACCTTTACCGATTCCACCAATGGCGGGGTTGCAGCTCATCTGCCCCAAGGTTTCAA
>JAJRWO010000163.1 GCA_024276775.1 Gammaproteobacteria bacterium
GAAATTCATTCTGCTTATGATAATAATGATGCCGCCAAATTAGACTTTTGGGCGCACCGTTTCAAATCTTCCATGTCTGCAATTGGGGCGGATATTGCCGCGAATGTGTGCCGGCAAATAGAGCTATTAGCAAAAGAAAATGACCTGGCTGCCACTGTGCCATTGATTGAAAAACTTGAATGCCAGGTTGAGGTGTTGGAAAAAAGATTGAAGAAAATTTTGGTAGAGCTGGAAAAAAGCCAAACCAAAGCAGCAGTCAAAAGAGCAATTGAAACGAATGTTGGCTCGGTGCTTGTGGTTGATGATGATCTTGTTGTACAAGGAATGATGGTGGCTGCGTTACGGGGCTTAGGTATCGCTAATGTTTATTCGGCTTCTTCCGGCAAGGCAGGGCTGACGTTGATGAATAATGAGATTGATGTGGTTATCTGTGATCTCAAGATGCCAGAAATGGATGGCGTTGAGTTTTTACGCCACCTTGTCAGTCGTCATTATCGTGGTGCGATCATCTTGTTGAGCGGTGAGGATAGCCGGATTTTGAATGCGGCCAGACAGCTTGCCAATGCCCATAGTTTTTATTTTGTTGCCGCCTTGCAAAAACCAGTGGAGCAATTGGAATTAGCGGGTGTTCTGGCCAAAATCAATCGAAAACAAATTCCTATTGTAAAGTCACTGCCGAGTAAAGTCAGTTTGCAGGAACTGGAAAAGGCGATAGCAGAAGACCAATTCGTGGTTTATTACCAGCCCAAAATTGACACTTATAGCAAACAGTTATTGGGCGTAGAGTCGCTGGTGCGTTGGCAGCACCCAGATAAGGGTTTTATTCTGCCGGATGATTTTATTCCCCTGGCTGAGGAGAACGGCCTGATTGATGCGCTGACTGACCTTGTTGTTGATGCATCGTTTGCGCAATTAAATCGCTGGCGCAGTCAGGGAATCGATATTACTGTTTCAATCAATATCGCGGTAGGGACCATCGGCCGTCAAATCGACTTTCCTGAACGTATTATGGCGCTCCTGGACGTCCATCAGCTTGAACCACAGAACGTCATCCTTGAACTGACCGAAAGTGGCTTGATGGGGGATATTGCTATCAGTCTTGATGCCTTGGTGCGTTTGAGGTTGAAAGGCATAAATCTGTCGATTGATGATTTCGGCACCGGCTATTCAACCTTTAGACAGCTGCAGGGGATACCTTTTACTGAATTGAAAATTGACAAAGAATTTGTCATGAATGCCAGCACAGATATTTCTTCCCGGGCAATTCTCGAATCCAGCATCCTGCTGGGGCAAAAACTGGGCATGAAACTCGTTGCTGAAGGGGTTGAGTCATTGGATGACTGGAAGCTGCTGAAAAAACTGGGCTGTCATATTCTGCAGGGCTTTCATATTTCCAGACCTATGCCGGGCGAGGAACTGGACGCTTGGCTTAAAAAGTGGAAAGCCAGTATGACAAATCATTAGACGTATTTTTGAGGTCGATTGTGAAACACAAACGCATACAGTTTATATAAAAATAATGGGCTGCAGTGTATTATTGAGCCGCATTTACAGCGTGTTTTAAGGGGGGCATCGGTGAATAAATTCTGGAGTGAACTGGCAAAAGGGTTAGTGCCTTATGTGCCGGGTGAACAGCCCAGGGTGCAGGGTTTGATTAAGCTCAACACCAATGAAAACCCCTATCCACCTTCGCCGGCAGTGATCGCCGCGATTAATGATTTTGATAAAAATTTGTTGCGGCTCTATCCCGATCCAAATAGCAATGTGCTTAAGCAGGCGTTAGCCGATTATTATTCTGTCGCCAAAAAACAGGTCTTTGTTGGTAATGGCTCAGACGAGGTGCTGGGGCTGGCATTCATGGCCTTTTTTAAACAAGTCAGACCCATATTGTTTCCTGACATCAGTTACAGTTTTTACCCCGTGTATTGCAAGTTGTTTAACATTGAATATCAACAGCCAGCCTTGAACGATGAGTTTGAGATTAAACTGACTGATTATGAACAAGATAACGGCGGTATCATTTTTGCCAATCCTAATGCCCCTACCGGGCGTGTCATTGGGTTGGAACAGCTAGGCAGGTTATTGCGACAGAATGCCGAGTCAGTTGTGATTGTTGATGAGGCTTATATTGATTTCGGTGGTGAAACGGCGATTGCCCTGGTGGCTCAATTCCCCAGCCTGCTGGTGGTGCAAACTTTTTCCAAGTCACGCAGCCTGGCCGGGGCGCGGGTTGGTTTTGCAATCGGCTCGGCTGAGCTGATTGAAGGCCTGGAGCGCGTTAAAAACTCATTTAACTCTTATCCCCTGGATATGTTGGCAGTCACAGCCGCAGTGGCTGCCTTGCAAGACAATCCCTATTTCGAGCAGACGCGACAAAAAATTATCGCCTCGCGTGGCTGGCTTGATGCAGCGCTGACGCAACTAGGTTTTAAGGTGCTGCCGTCAGCGGCCAATTTTGTTTTTGTCAGCCACCCCCAGCATGATGCCGCCAAGTTGTTTGCTGGGCTGCGTGAAAAAAAGATTCTGGTGCGTTATTTTTCTAACGGGCGTATTCGCCAGTATCTGCGGATTAGTGTGGGTACGAAACAGGCCTGTGAGACGTTGGTTTCAGCGCTGAAAGAAATTTTGTTTAGCTGATTTTTTTTAACAGTCTGAGATAGGCGGTTTCGTCTGGTGCAGTACCATTGCGTTGTGCCTGCCACATCATTTCAGCCAGACACTCGGTCATTTTATGTTCGGCCTCGTGGATATTGCTGCAACGTGTCGTAATTTTTTGATAAATATCACGTATCCCTTCGGGGCGATTGGTGTTGAGCTGTTCATGAATAGCAATGTGCATACCCATGTGCATGAAAGGGTTGCTTTCGCCTGACTCGGGCAGATATTCCTTGCCTATTGCGGTATCCTTGTCGCTGAGCACAGGGTGGTACTCAGGGTGCTGGTGAATGACATCGGCGATGATTTTTTCCAGTGGTTCGAGTGCTTGTTTGTTTTTCGCTTTCTCCCAGACATCAATATAGTACTGGCGCAGCTTATTTCTATCGTTGCCGAACATCAGGTGTAGGCCTTGTCTTTGTATTCACATAAATCCTCGATTATACACGCCTCACACTTGGGTTTGCGGGCAATACAGATATAACGACCCTGCAGGATCAGCCAATGATGGGCGTTGAGTTTGAATTCCTCAGGGATGAATTTTTCCAGTTTTTTCTCCACCGCCAGAACTGTCTTGCCAGGGGCTATTTTGGTACGGTTGGAAACGCGAAAGATATGAGTATCAACAGCGATGGTTGGCTGGCCAAAGGCGGTGTTGAGGATAACACTGGCGGTCTTGCGGCCGACACCGGGCAGCGCCTCTAGTGCTGCCCGGTTTTGCGGTACTTTACTGTTGTGTGTGTCGATCAGGATTTTGCAGGTCTTGATGATATGAGTTGCCTTGCTGTTAAACAGACCAATGGTCTTGATGTATTTTTTTAGCCCATCTTCACCCAAGGCATAGATTGCCTCTGCTGTGTTGGCAACGGGGAACAGCTTGTCGGTGGCCTTGTTGACCCCTTTATCTGTGGCCTGGGCAGACAGTGTTACCGCAACCAGTAGCTCAAATACTGAGCTGTAATTTAGTTCGGTGGTGGGGTTGGGGTTTTCAGCCCGCAGGCGGGTGAATATTTCGACACGCTTGTGTATATTCATGAAGAGGGTATTGCTGTGGATACGAAAGCTAATGGTGCCAGTTGCAAAGTGGCAGGGCAAGTATAAACGTACCCTTTTGTTATAGGGTAATTTATAATGCTGCTTGATGGCATTGCCGGTGTTCAGTGAAACGGGCGTTGCCTTTCAATTTTTAAACCAAACCTAGGTTGTGATGTAAGTATGGAATCCAATAACAACGCTGATCAATATTCAGGTCGCAAGTCTCGCCGTACCAGAAAAGCTCGCCGTTCTCATAATAACCGCATGAAAATATGGGGTTTGACTGTTGTTTTGTTGTTGCTGATCATAATTTTGATTATTAGCCGTGCTTACAGTAGTTCACAA
>JAJRWO010000164.1 GCA_024276775.1 Gammaproteobacteria bacterium
TCCGGCTCAAGCAAACTGTCATCCAGCAATGGAAATTCACGCAGTGCCGCCATCACCGCCAACAGAGACTCAAGCGAGGGAAACTGAAATACAAGATCACTGTTCAAATTATTGAGAACATAGTGATCGGTTAAGGGTTGGTAGGAAATCCGATAACGCTGTTCCAGGCTCGCCACCTGTTTTGACCAAAGATAATTGCGTTGTTTAAGGATCTCGATTTCAATCAGAAGATTAAACGAAATACCCTTCTGCAATGCCTCAATCAACGGGTCGCTAAAGCGCAGCTCAAATAGGGCATCCAGGCGTACTACGCCATCAATCAAGGTCGACTCAGCCGTCAACACCGCGAAGCCAGGTTCAATTTTCTCTGACGCTGCCGACTCTTCTGCCCATGCCTGTGCCGCAACAAGGCACAGCATCGCTGCCAACCAGCACCCAATTATGCGCATGCGTTCCATTCCAATGGCTACCCTGGTAGTCCCTTTTTTACCTAAACCCTGCAAATGATGGTGCTTGTAGAACTTAGGTTTTACGCAGAACAGCATAATAAAAACCATCCATCCCTGCTTGCCCCGGCAAAATCTGGCGTCCAAATGCCTGTACCAGCCCCCACTCCGCGTCGATTGGCAGATGCTCAGCATCCGCCTGCTCAGCACAAAAACGCTGGAGCTGACACACATTTTCCTGCGGCAATACCGAACATGTGACGTACAACAGCATACCGCCAGGCTTTAACAAGGGCCACAGGGCATGTAAAATTTTTCCCTGCAATGTCACCAGTGGCGCAATATCAGAGGCACGGCGCAGTAATTTGATATCGGGATGACGGCGAATCACCCCGGTTGCCGAACAGGGTGCATCCAACATAATCCGGTCAAACAAACGGCCATCCCACCATTGATCCGGCTGGCTGGCATCGGCGCAGACCAGCGTTGCAGAGAGGCGTAGCCGCTCAAGGTTTTGCTTAACCCGCTCAAGCCGAGTGGCATCTTGGTCTAGCGCGATCATCTCAGCCAATTGTGGTTGCCGCTCCAATACATGGGCCGTTTTACCACCCGGCGCCGCGCAAGCATCAAGAATTCGCTCACCTGGCTGGGCATTCAGTAAGCCTGCCGCCAGTTGAGCCGCCGCATCCTGCACCGAAAACTGACCCTCTGCAAAGCCCGGCAGAGTGTCAACATCTGCCGCTGTGGCCAATACTACCCCTGTGTCGGAATAAGGCAACTCACTGGCCTGACAAGCCACCGCTTCAAGCTGAGTCAGGTATTCAGAGCGCCGTTGCCGCTGACAATTCACACGTAAAAACATTGGCGGATGCTGGTTATTAGCATCAAGCACTGCCTGCCAATCATCGGGATAAGCCCCCCGCAGCGTCCCCAGCAACCAGTCTGGATGGGCATATTTCACCAGCGGGTCTGTATCCAGCTTAGCAAATTCTGCCTCACCCATCCGTTGAACGCCGCGCAACACGGCGTTCACCAGCCCCCGCGCCCAGGGTTTTTTCAGCGCCTTGGTGGCAGACACGGTTGCCGATACAGCGGCATGGTCAGGCACGCGTAAATAAAGCATCTGATACAGGCCAACAAGAATCAGGCAACGGACATCCGTATCTTTAGTCTTGAAGGGTTTACGCAACAATTGTCCGGCAATGGCATCCAGGCGGCCAAACCAACGTGCAACACCGAAGCAGATTTTTTGCAATAAAGCCCTGTCCCTGTCTGCCACCTTGTCCTGCCATGGCGGCAAGGCGCGGGTTAAAGAACGTCCCTGACGAATGACCTCATCAAGTACCTTGGCAGCGGCTACGCGGGCATCCATGATTGTGTCAGGCCTATTTTGAGCTTAGCGCGCCACAGCAATCGAACCCAGCCGTAAACCTGGCTGTTTCAATTCCTGGCGTGAATTAAGCAGGTCGGCGACGGCCATTGCCTTACTCCCTGGCAATTGCGCTACCTTAATCCGCAATACACCCTCACCGCAGGCAACATCAAGGCCCTGTTTATCAGCGTTGAGTACACTGCCTGGCGGCTGATTCGTCGTTGCTCCATCGACGGTATGGGCGAGCCAGATACGTAGCATTTGTTCAGAAAACTCAGTCTGCGCCACGGGCCAAGGATTAAAACCATGCACCAGGCGTTCAATTTCTATGGCCGGACGCTGCCAGTCGATCAAAGCCTCGGCCTTGGAAAGCTTAGCCGCATAACAGGAAAGACTGTTATTTTGAGATTCTGGCTGAGCCAGCCCATCACTCAATTGATCCAGCGTTTCAATCACTGCTGCGGCACCTATAACCGCCAGACGATCCTGCAAGGTCTGAGCAGTATCATCACGCTCAATCGAACAAATACGTTTTAGCAACATATCACCCGTATCCAGCCCTTCGTCCATCTGCATAATGGTGACGCCGGTCTCGGCATCCCCTGCCAAAATAGCCCGTTGAATAGGTGCCGCACCGCGCCAACGAGGCAACAGCGAGGCATGAATATTGAGGCAGCCCAGTCGAGGTGCCTCTAGCACTGCCACAGGCAGTAATAAACCATAGGCCACCACGACCATTACATCAGCACCCGCAGCCACAATCTGCTGCTGTGCTTCAGCATTTTTCAAACTGACTGGCTGATAGACA
>JAJRWO010000165.1 GCA_024276775.1 Gammaproteobacteria bacterium
CTCTTCAACCACCATCTCAGCCACTTCGGTATAAGTCAGTCGTGCATGAGAACGCATCACCCCTTCAAAAAAGCGATGGCTCTTCACCACCCCTGTTGCCGAAATTATCATTTCACAAACCATGCACAAACGATCAACTTTCGGATTCAGGGAACAGAGACCGTTAGACAATACTTCGGGCAACATGGGAATAACACGACCCGGAAAATAAACCGAATTACCGCGATTACGGCCTTCATTATCCAGCGCAGAATTGTCATTAACATAATGAGAAACATCAGCAATGGCCACCAGCAAACGCCAATCATCTCCCTGACGCTGACAAAACACCGCATCATCGAAATCACGCGCATCCTCACCATCAATCGTCACCAAGGGCAGATCACGCAGATCTTCGCGACCCTGCTTGTCCGCGTTCTCAACCTCTTTGCCAAAGACTTTAATTTCATCTTCAACAGCCGCTGGCCAGGTACGCGGCAAATCATGGGCGCGAATGGCAATATCAATCTCCATCCCCGCCGCCATGTGATCACCCAAAATCTCAGCAATTTCACCAATAGACTGAGTCCGATTAGTCGGCTGTTCAATGATCTTCACCACCACAATCTGACCACTGGCCGCCGCACCGCGAGATTCCGGTGGAATCAAAATATCCTGGGTAATGCGCTTATTATCCGGTACCACAATGCCAATACCACGCTCAAGCGTAAACCGGCCAACCACCTCGTTATGGGCACGTTCCAACACCTCAACAATGGCACCCTCACGACGACCGCGGCGATCAACCCCCGACACCCGCGCCAAGGCACGATCACCATGCAACAGGCTGCGCATCTGCCGTGCCGATAGAAACAAGTCCTCGCCACCATCATCCGGAGTCAAAAAACCAAAACCATCGGCATGCCCAATCACACGGCCAGAGATCAATTGCATTTTACTCACCAGGCCATAGCAATTACGTCGATTGCGAACCAACTGGCCATCGCGCTCCATGGCACGCATACGCCGCCGCAGCGCTTCAAGCGCCACATCATCATTTAGGTCAAGCTTAACAGCCACCTGTTTGAAGGACATCGGCCCCTCCTGCTCACCAAGCAACGCCATAATCAACTCGCGACTTGGAATTGGGTTTTCGTACTTCTGCGCCTCTCGCTCAGCATGAGGGTCGGCCAGCTTGTTGTTACTCATTTATATGGGGGTTCCCTAGATTTTTGACACTAAATTTTTGATTATTTCTGATAATGGAGCGTATTGTACACTTCAAGCGATTGACGAGGCTATTTTATCTTGATATGGTGCGCGGCTTCAGACATTGAAACGTCGATTCGCCCCTAAATGCCTGGGTGGTGAAATTGGTAGACACGCTAGCTTCAGGTGCTAGTGGGGGCAACCCCGTGGAGGTTCAAGTCCTCTCCCAGGCACCATATATTCAGACCACGCCAGACAGTTACAAACCACTTAAATTATACTGTTTTTTAACGGTTTTCACACTATCTGTAACACACTCAATATTGTCAGCGTTGTCCCATTCTGGAGCGTGAAACGATAGCCTGCCCCCTTTAAAACCTCAAATACAGCACCGCTTTCCAGCCTAACTCAAGCAACAAAACAAACACTCATTTTACGCACCAGCGTCACCCTTTAAAGCAGTGAAAAATCAATTTTTCAGAAGGCACAACTGAATTGCAAACAACGCTCTCTTATGGCCTTGATTATGCAGCCTGACGAGGCTATACAGGGGAGTGTTAACACCCCCCAGGAGGCTGTAATGACAACAATCCACACAGCCATATTCAAGAGCGACAAAACTCAGGTATCTCGCAAAAAACGGTTTCTGCCCTGCGCTTTGGCCTTATAAAGCGCCTTATCGGCACGAATATAAACGTCGTCCACCTGATCACCCGCCAAAAATTCTGCAATACCACCAGAAATAGTGATTGGTACGGGCTTATTATCGTAAACAAAAACACAGGACTCAACCCCTTTACGCAGCTTCTCCGCCACAACTTCAGCCTGTTGTAAATTGGTTTCAGGCAATATCACCACAAATTCCTCACCACCAACACGCGCCAGATAGTCTGTCTCACGGATATGCATATCCATGGATTTGGCAATCGCCATCAAAGCCCTATCACCTGCTTTATGGCCATAGGTGTCGTTAATCTTTTTAAAAAAATCGATATCACAAACCAATATGCTCAGTGGATTATGATAACGTTGCCAACGTGAAAACTCCCGCGCCATCTGCTTGTCGTAACCCAAACGGTTGGGCACATTTGTCAATGGATCCATCATTGCCTGAACACGTTCTGCGGCCAAACGGGCGCGTAGACGCTCTGACTCACCCTCCATCTGCATCAAACGCTGATTGACTGACTTTAATTGATATTCAAGCGCGTCCTGACGCTGCTCTTCTTGCTGCCGCTGACCTGTCAAATGATGACGAATATTTTCAATGCTACCCTGAATCGCCCCTTTCATCTGCACAACATCAGCGCCCCCCTGAACCGTTTGTTCAATATCGCTCACCTGCGCCTTCAGCATTTCATCCAACTGACGACCACTGGCCAATGATGCCAGACGATTAGTCTCGGCTCCTTCGACCATGCTGTCTATTTCTTGCAGGCGCTCACCCAACTGTTTAAGAAACAGCTCAAGCGCTTCTTTCTCTTGCTCAATCTGTTGCCTGGTGTCCATGACTAATGCCACCATGGCTTTAATAATAACCGGTACCCCCTCCACCTTAACCCCGGCAACCAATTTATCTCTCAGGGCTATCACTCGATCAGAAAACTGCTCAGGAAACGACAAACGCTCAAGAAAACCGAGTAATGTGGTTTCCAGTATTTTTTCGTCTACCACCTTGTCTGGTTTATCGTCAACGATAAAGGTACTGGAATAACCATCCTGTTGCGTCACGGCAAATTCATCATTTTTTGATCTTGCTTCAATATCAACCATCGTCGCAGTTATTTTTTTGTCAGCAGAAAAAATATTTTTCAACCAACCACCAGGCCGGCTTGAATCTGCTTCCACAACAGCACTGTCCTGATAAAAAGCAGACACGACCAATTTGGCAAACTGTTTGCCTAGCGGGTCAAGTTGATCTTTGGCATTTTTATGCTTTAAGGCCTTACGCAACTGTTTGATAGACGACTGGCAGGAACGGGGGAATTCGATTGACTCAACAAGCCCAGCCAACAAATCAAGCCCTGTCGATGCGGCGTCAGCAACAGGTTTATCGCTGCTTTGCTCATCCATTTTTTTAATATAATCCGAAACCCTGGCAATGATTTCGTCCACATGAGTGCTTTCAGCTTGACTCTGCAGAGCACGACGAAGCTTGGTTAATTGCACATCCAGCCCTTCATCAAGACCGGTGGAAAGCAAAGCCAAACGACTCAACCCGCGACGCATACTCTCGTCCGTTAAATGCCAGGCACGCTCTTTTTCCTCCAGTTCTTCCAGCACCTCAAGGTATTTGTGTTTCCACTTGTCTTGCCCACCGTTACCGTTTGACATCCCTGACTCCGCTTACTCTCTCACAATCTCAAACCCATCTTAATTGTATAGGGCTTATTGGTAGTCCTTATATCGTCATACGTGACAACCTTCTTAAGCCTTAAAAATTAAACGTCAGACCTCAATCCTGCAAACAATCATACTGACAGGGTTTGGGTCAAAACTGACCGTTGTGAAACATCAAACTGGTTAACACCTGGTCACCATTGACATCAATGCGAAAA
>JAJRWO010000166.1 GCA_024276775.1 Gammaproteobacteria bacterium
CAAAAATACCGATTTGGCGGACAGGCTCGCAATCGACTTGTCAAATAACCTTGTCAGCGCAAAGCTGTTGGTTCATGTCGACGAGGATTTTCCGGTGATGGCTGGAAAAACACTCAAATTAAAAACCGGTGTTGAGCTTGCGTACAGGGACGGTAAACCCGTTGTCGCCCTGAAAGGCGTTAGCATAATGGGTGTACCGATACCCAATGCCTGGCTTGGTAATTTGAAAAATGTTGACCTGGTTAAGGAATATGGGGGTGGTGAGGGCTTTTGGCAGTCTTTTGCTGATGGCGTGGATCAATTGATTGTAGAAGAAGGCAGGCTTGTGCTGATATTAAAAGAGTAAGGGGGGCAGGCTCGAACGGTACTTTCTTTTCAAACGTCGATTTTTTTTGCTAAAGCACTGGGAGTGCTGTTTTCCCCCTGGCCCGGCCGTCCTCCAATTTATTCAGATTCCAACGCTTGGCAGGATCGTTCAAGCGTTTCTGAGTTAGGAAGCCAATGTTTTGCGCTCTTTATCCCCGTTTAACTGATTTTTTGGTTAAAATACTGTTGTATTATGTCGCAGTGATTTTCTTGGCTGTCTGTTTCGCGTAAAATCCCCTTCATCATATTGAAAAAATGTCATTTTTTAGGAGTTCACCCATCATGCTTAAGCGTTTTCTTTTTGTACCACTGGCGGCGGTACTGGTGGCAGTGAGTGGCTGTTCAGAGCCTGGCGTGTCTGAACAGGTGCAGGGGGGTGTCACTGAGCTTGTTCTGAAGGATGTGGTGATGGGTGATGGTGCTAAGGCCATCGCGGATAAAAAAGTCTCGGTACATTATACCGGTTGGCTTTATGATGATTCGGCAGTGGATAAAAAGGGTGCGAAATTTGATAGCTCGCACGATCGGGGTCAGCCGTTTGAGTTTTCCCTTGGCGCAGGGAATGTCATTAAAGGTTGGGATCAGGGGGTGGCAGGAATGCAAGTCGGCGGCCAGCGTACCCTGACGATTCCACCAGCGCTTGGTTATGGCTCACGTGGCGCAGGTGGTGCTATCCCGCCCAATGCATCTCTGATTTTTGATGTAGAACTGTTGGGCGTTCGTTGATGCGAATTGCCCATGTTATATAGTTTCCATTTCTACGTGTGCCTCTAAAGCAAAATTCGGTTTTGACGTGAGCACTTCATCGATACAGTGTTAGGTTATTGTTTTAAAATGAATAAAAGTGTTTTAACAAATTTAATTGCTTGCGCTATTTTGATTTTAGGCTGGAGCTTGCACAATAACTTAATGATGATGGTGGGCTTGTTTGCATTATCGGGTGCCCTAACCAATTGGTTGGCTATTCATATGTTGTTTGAGAAAGTGCCTGGCCTGGTTGGTTCTGGGGTGATTCCTGCTCGCTTTGAAGAATTTAAAACCGCCATCAAAAGCCTGATGATGGAACAGTTTTTTACCCAGGAAAATATTGACCGTTTTGTCTCCGGTGGTGCCGCCAGGTCCAGTATGCGGCTTGGGTCAGTGATAGAAAAGGTGGATTTCTCGCCTTCATTTGATAAATTGATTGAAGTGATTATGAACTCGTCGTTTGGCAGTATGCTGGGCATGTTAGGGGGCGTGGATGCTTTAACGCCTTTAAAAGAACCATTTATTGCTGGGATGAAAGTATCGATCATTGAGATATCTGAAAAAGATTCGTTTAATAAATTGTTGCAAGAAGAAATTGACCAGCCTGAAGTGATGGCTGATATCCGTGCCAAAGTAGCTGGGATTATTGATGCCCGCTTGGAAGAGTTAACACCGCAGTTGGTTAAAGAGATGGTTCAACGGATGATTAAACAGCACCTTGGCTGGCTGGTGGTTTGGGGGGGTGTGTTTGGTGGGTTGATTGGTTTGTTATCAGCGGTGATTATTTTATAAGGGGCATTTAAAATGGCCAATAAAATTATTGATCAACTGGATCCTGGCTGGAAAACGCATTTTGAATATGAATTTGCGCAAGATTACATGCTCAAGTTGCGTCAGTTTCTAAAAACTGAAATTAAAAATGGCGCGGTGGTTTATCCACCGAAGGAACAATGGTTCAACGCTTTTTTATACACCCCCTTTAATGACATTAAGGTGGTGATTGTTGGGCAAGATCCTTATCACGGTGAAGGTCAGGCTCACGGTTTAAGTTTTAGTGTGCCTGATGGAATTAAAATTCCACCTTCGTTACGTAATATCTATAAAGAGCTCAATCGTGATTTGGATCTGGCTACGCCAGAGTCGGGCAATCTGGAGGCATGGGCCAGACAGGGGGTGTTGTTATTAAACGCCTCACTAACAGTACGGGCAACAGAGGCCAATAGCCATCGCCAGCAGGGTTGGCTGAGGTTTACCAATGCTTGCATCAAATATGTTAATGAACATAAACAAGGCATCGTGTTTTTAGCCTGGGGCCGTTTTGCTCATGATGTTTGTTCGGTGGTTGATACGACTAAACATTGTGTCATTAAAACCTCACACCCCAGCCCCTTGGGAGCCACCAAAACAGGTGCGGATTTTAGTGCCTTCATAGGATCAAGTTGTTTTTCACTCGCCAATGAATGCTTAATTAAGCAGGGTAAGCCGCCTGTTGATTGGTCATTAGAAAGGCATTTATCCTTTGCATAAAAAACTCGC
>JAJRWO010000167.1 GCA_024276775.1 Gammaproteobacteria bacterium
TGGTGATTCTATCGGCTAAACCAAGGGGCTTTATTGCCGGGGCAGATATTAAAGAATTTACCACTCTGGGTGGGCAATCTGACGCCGAAGCGTTGATCGGCCGGGGTCAGGCCGTGCTGGATCGGCTGGCCGCAATGAGTATGCCGACGGTGGCTGTTATTCAGGGTTTTTGCCTCGGCGGTGGCATGGAGCTGGCGCTAGCCTGCCGTTATCGCATCGCTGATGAAGACCCAAAAACTAAACTGGGTCTACCTGAAGTGAATTTGGGTATTCATCCGGGATTTGGTGGCACTGTACGCCTGCCACCGTTGGTGGGTGCGCCAGCGGCCATGGACATGATGCTGGGGGGGCGCGCCCTGAGTGCACGGGCGGCGAAAAAAATTGGCCTGGTGGATTATGCCGTGCCAGCGCGACGTTTATTGGATGCTGCACGTCATGTGGTGTTGACATCGCCAACGCCGAAAAAGGCAATGGGTTGGAAGGCCTACACCAATCACAAGCTGGTGCGGCCATTGTTGGCGCGCTATCTGCAAAAACAGGTGGCCAAACGTGCCCGCAAAGATCATTACCCCGCACCCTATGCGCTGATTGATCTATGGAAAGATCACATGGACGATCCACGCTACATGATGCGCGAAGAGGCGGCCTCAGTGGCACGGTTGGTGATGGGGGATGCCGCCCAGAATCTGGTGCGGGTATTCTTTTTGCAAGAACAGATGAAGGCACTGGGTAAAAAGAATGACATTGATGTCACGCGTGTGCATGTCGTTGGTGGTGGCGTGATGGGGGGTGACATCGCCGCTTGGTGTGCCATGCGCGGTATGCAGGTTAGCATTCAGGACCGCAGCCATGAAACCTTGGCGCGAGTGATGAAGCGCGCTCATACCTTGTTTAAACGCAGGCTTAAACAGCCGCGTCTGATTCAGGCGGCTATGGATAGGTTAATGCCTGATATGAAAGGTTCGGGTGTGTCCAAGGCCGACGTGGTGATCGAAGCTATCTTTGAAGACGTAGATGCCAAGCAAGCGCTTTATAAAGAGATTGAACCGCAATTGAAAAAGGACGCGGTGTTGGCAACGAATACTTCCAGTATCCCGTTGGAGGTGCTGAGTCAGTGTTTGGATAAACCCAGTCGGCTGGTGGGACTGCACTTTTTTAATCCCGTTGCCAAAATGCAGCTAGTTGAAATAGTCCGTGGTGCACAGACGTCTGAAAAAGTAGTCAAACAGGCCGCTGCCTTTTGCCGTCACATTGATCGCTTGCCGCTGCCGGTAAAGAGTGCACCTGGATTTTTGGTCAATCGTGTCTTGATGCCATATCTGCTTGAAGCCGTGACGTTGGAAGAAGAAGGCGTGCCGGGGGCGGTGATCGACCAGGCGGCACTGGACTTTGGCATGCCCATGGGGCCGATTGAATTGGCCGATACGGTGGGTCTGGATATTTGTTTAGCAGTGGCGCGTACCCTGTCACAACAATTGGACGTGCCAGTGCCTAATCGTCTTGAACAATTGGTTGCTGCTGGACGCTTGGGGCGTAAAAATGGCGAAGGTTTTTACCGTTATATCGATGGCAAAAAAACCTTTGCGGGTGACAACAAAGGATATACGGCCCCCGCCGATATAACTGATCGCATGATGTTACGCTTCCTCAATGAGGCAGTAGCCTGTCTGCGTGAGGGTATTGTTGATAACGCCGACCTGCTGGATGGCGGTGTGATTTTTGGCACGGGCTTTGCCCCATTTCGTGGCGGGCCGATGAATTACATTGATAAAATAGGTGCAAAGTCTTTGCGTCAGACGCTTGAAGTGCTGGAGCAAAAGTATGGCTCTCGCTTCAAGGCTGATGCAGGTTGGTCTGGCACCGAGTGATTTGCTGATTTAGAAAGGAGTCTTTACCAATGTCTGATGTGATTAGTCCGGAGATTGCGCAAGTCTTACCCGGCTTATTCTGGGAGCGAGTCAGGCGTAGCCCCGGGGCAGTTGCCTACCGTTTTTTTGATCAGCCGAGCAACCGTTGGCTTGATCTTACCTGGGCGCAAATGGCGGAACAGGTTTCGCAATGGCAGCAGGCGTTAAGGTCAACCTCTTTGCAAAAAGGTGATCGTGTTGCGGTGATGGCAAATAATTCACCACAATGGCTGATATTTGAGCAAGCTGCCCTGGCGCTTGGCCTGGTGGTCGTGCCGTTATTTGCAAATGATCGGGCCGACAATGTTGCCTATGTATTGGCCGATTCCAAGAGCCGTTTGTTATTAATTGAAGGGTTGGAGCAATGGGGTGAACTCGCCAGTGTTGCTGCTGACCTTGATGACGATATGCTCATCTGGAGCATGAATGATTGTGACGAACCGCGTATTTGTTATGTCAAAAAATTGCTGCGGGAATCTGCTGAAGCCGCAGAACTTTGTGTCGATGACCCCGATGCCCTGGCGACGATTGTGTACACTTCAGGTACCACTGGTCGTCCCAAAGGCGTGATGCTCAGTCATCATAATGTTTTATGGAATGCCTATGCCGGACTGAGTGCGGTAGAGGTTTTTCCTGATGATATTTTTCTTTCATTTTTACCGCTTTCCCATGCGCTGGAACGAAGCATTGGCTATTACCTGCCGATGATGGCCGGTGCCCAAGTCGCCTATGCTCGGTCAGTTTTACATCTGGCTGAAGACCTGCAAACTATACGTCCTACTGTGTTGATATCTGTGCCGCGTATTTATGAACGGACGTTTGCCAAAATTCAGGAACAATTGAATAGCCCCTTGAAAAAGCGCTTGTTTAATCTTGCTGTTGAGGTTGGCTGGTTACGATTCCTGCATCAACAAGGCCGGGCAGAATGGCATCTTAAACTATTGTTATGGCCGCTGCTGGAAAGGCTGGTGGCAGAAAAAATTATGGCCAAGCTGGGCGGTCGACTGCGCATTGCTATTTGTGGCGGTGCGCCGATGCCAGTGGATGTAGGCAAGACATTTATCGGTCTCGGCCTGAATCTTTTGCAAGGCTTTGGTATGACAGAGTTGAGTCCAGTGGCGGCAGTCAATGTCACCGAAAATAATGATCCGGCCAGTGTCGGTCCAGCATTGCCCGATGTGGAGGTACGTATTGGAGCCAATGATGAACTACAGGTGCGCAGCCCGGGTGTTATGCAAGGCTACTGGAATAACGAGCAGGTCTTTGCCGAAACGGTAGATGCGGATGGCTGGTTGCATACCGGCGATAAGGCGCGGCTAGAAGGTGGTCGGATTTATATTACGGGTCGTATCAAAGATATATTGGTTTTGGCCAACGGTGAAAAAGTCTCACCGGCAGATGTTGAAATGGCAATCAGTGCACAACCAATATTTGAACAAGTCATGGTTGTTGGCGATAATCGTCCCTGTTTGGTCGTGTTGGTTGTACTGAATAAAGACGCGCCTGCATCCTCCTACTCAAATGATAAATTGTTAACAATGATTGCTGACTGCCTTCGTGGTTTTCCCGGTTACGCCAAGATAAAATCAATATTAATCGTTGAAGAATCATGGACAATTGAAAATGATATGTTGACACCAACACTGAAATTGAAACGAAAAAATATTCTTCGTCGTTATGCAAAGGAAATTGACAGCACATACGCGAGGCGCAAGTGATGGATGAAATAGACTGTTTAAAAGAGAAAATGCCCGTCATTCGACTTGTGGCAATGCCTGCTGATGCTAATGCTTCAGGTGATATTTTTGGTGGTTGGATTATGTCGCAGGTGGATATTGCCGGATCTGTCGTAGCGACACGGCGGGCAAAAGGGCGTGTAGTAACTGTTGCTGTCAATTCATTCGAATTTAATCAACCTGTATTTATTGGTGATCTCATTAGCTGCTACGCTGAAGTGAGCCGTATTGGCAGCACCTCATTGACTGTCGCTGTGAAAGTTTTTGCAGAACGCAGTCATCTGGAATCACCGATCAAAGTGACGCAAGCGGTACTGACTTACGTCGCTGTGGACGATCAGCGCAAGCCGAGAGTCGTGAAAGGGGCTGGGTTGGATGATGATGCAGAGTGTTGAGAGGGTTAGAACCCTTCTCGGTTACCCGATTAGGCCGCAACGAATAAAGGTTAGATTGTGGGTCGCTTCTCGCCACTCTTACGGCCTTAGGAATGGAAATTATATAACATTGTAAGATTAAAGAGGGTGCTACTAGCGTGGTGTATTAAACTGTTTGTAGATATACAATATCTGCAATTTCATACTCAAATACAAACCAGCTTTAAAAAAAAGAAAAACAACAGCTCGAAAAAAGCCTACAAAAGTAGAAAAACGTCCAGAGAATTCCGTTATATTTTGTGTTGATGAAAAGAGATCTATACAAGTACTTTGTTTGCAGCACTAAACACATTTACTGGTGAAGTCATTGGGGGGGTGTAAACAAAAGCATACTCTGTATTAGTTCCGATCTGATCTGACACTTCGACTTGACTCGAAGAGAGTTACCGGTTTTGATAAAGGTGCGAATTTTAAAATCAAAACAACAAAAGGTAACTCTCATGCTACATACTAACAATCCAATCATTAAACACAA
>JAJRWO010000168.1 GCA_024276775.1 Gammaproteobacteria bacterium
GTCGGGCGTAAGACTTTGTATCAGCGTTTTCTTGATTCACAAGAAGTGTTCAAATTTGATCCATGGGCCAAAGAAATTGCCGACAAGAAAGCACGTAAGGCCTACATTCCGATCAAGAAGATTGGTTAGCAAGCACGATCACTGGCAGGATCTAGGCAATAAGATTTGTTATTCTGGTGTCCTTCGGGAGTTGGAATAGCGCTGCAGATTAAAGAGGTTTGAAGTAGATGAATAACTGGATAGAAATTGGTGCAGTGGAAGAAATTCCAAAACTGGGTTCGCGCGTGGTTGAAACAGCCGAGGGTGATATCGCCGTGTTTCGTGCGGCGGATGATCGTGTCTTTGCGTTACGTGATTCTTGCCCTCATAAGCAGGGGCCTTTGTCCCAGGGCATTGTCCATGGTCATACCGTGACTTGTCCATTGCATAACTGGAAGATTGATTTGGCCAGTGGTGAAGCGCAAGCACCGGATGAAGGTTGTGCTGGCCGTTATGAGATCAAGGTTGAAGCGGGCCAGGTATTTTTATCTTTGTAGCGCGTTGTGCTTTAAATCATAAGGAAAGAAACGCATGTTATTTGGTCGAGCTAAAAAAAATCAAATAAAAATCCCGACACATGACATCGTTAAATGGAAATATACGACATGTGGTTACTGTTCCACCGGTTGTTCGATTGAGGTGGGTTTGAATAAAGAGGGGCAAGCTGTCACTGGCCGTGGTGTGGGCGGTGCTGATGTAAATCGGGGCAAGCTCTGCATTAAAGGGATTTTTGAACACGAGCTGTTTCATTCCGCTGGGCGTGGCACGGTGCCATTAATGCGAGATAAAACCCATGAGCCTTATCAGCAAACAAGCTGGGACATGGCGATGGATAAAACCGCGTCTGAGATAAAGCGTATTCAAGGGACGTATGGCCGCGATAGTTTTGCCATTATCTCAACCGGACAAATATTGACAGAAGAGTTTTATACCTTGGGTAAACTGGTCAGGGGGTGTATTGGCACAAATAATTATGATGGCAATACTACCTTGTGCATGGCCTCCGCCGCGTCTGGTTATAAGCGCTCTTTTGGTTCTGACGGTCCACCGGGTTGTTACGACGACTTTGAACATACCGACTGTCTGATTGCGTTTGGTTCCAACCTTCCAGAACAGCATCCTGTTATTTATTGGCGTATGCGCGAAGCACGTGAAAAGCGCCGCTTTCCGCTGATTGTGGTTGATCCTCGTGTCACCATGCTGGCTCAGTTTGCTGATATGCACCTGCCGATTACCCCAGGTACCGATGTTGTGTTGTTGAATGCATTGGCACATGTGATTTTGGATGAAGGTCTTGAAGATCGCGCCTACATTGATGCCCATTGTTCTGGTGCGGATGCATTTGAAAAACTGGTAGCGGAATATGATCCTGTCACCGCTTCAAAAATTTGTGGTATCGATGTAGACACCATTCGTAATGTTGCCCGCTTGTATGCCAAATCAAACACAGCCATGAGCATCTGGACCATGGGTATTAACCAAAGCACCCATGGTTCGGATGGTGTGGTGGGGATTAATAGTTTGAACCTGTTAACGGGTAATATTGGCAAGCCTGGTGGGACCAGTCTTTCAATTACTGGCCAATGCAATGCGATGGGGACGCGTGAATGGTCATCATGTTCTGGCCTGCCAGGTTATCGTGCCTTGGAAAAAGAACAGGACAGAGAAGATATCGCTAAGTTTTGGGGGATTGATCCTGAGTTTTTCCCCAAAAAACGTGGTTTGTTTAAAACAGATATTTTTCCTGCCATCGAAACAGGCCAGATCAAGGGTTTATGGATTATTGGCACCAACCCAATGACCTCTATGCCCAATACAGCACGTATTCGTAAAACGCTGGAGCGTTTGGAATTCTGTGTCGTGCAAGATGCCTATCGTGATGTGGAAACAACAGAGTATGCCAATGTGTTTTTTCCTGCGGGTTTATGGGCAGAAAAAAATGGCGTGATGACCAATACGGAGCGTCGCGTTAATTTGATGAGTAAAGTGATTGATCCACCGGCAGAGGCCAAGGCTGATTTGTGGATTTTTAATCAGATGGCCAAGCGTTTTGAAAATGGCCAGAAAATCAAGTTTCCTGAAACTGCACCCGAAGTGTTTGATGAAATGCGTGAACTATCCAAAGGACGTTTTCTTGATATTTCGGGTATGAGCTACGAAAAAATTGAACAGCAACGCGGTATTCAATGGCCAATGAAGGACGGTGATGATACGGGCAGTCCGCGAGTTTATAGCGATGGCAGGTTTAATTATCCTGATGGTAAGGCCAAACTTATTCCATTGCCATTTATAAATGACAATGAAGTCCCTGATAGCGGGTTTCCTTTTTGGCTCAATAGTGGTCGTGTGGTAGAACATTTTCATACCCGTACTCGTACCGGCAAGATTGGTAATCAAAATAAGTTCAGTCCAACACCTTACATGGAAATGAACCCGGACTCAGGTAAAGAGCTGGGTATTGAACACATGAGCTATGCGCGCTTGGTTTCACGTCGGGGGGATGCCGTGGTACTGGTGCAATTGACCCAACGTGTGCCTCGAAATATGGTGTTTGTGCCATTCCATTTTCATGAATGTGTTAACCGGGTGAGTCTGGGACTGCTAGACCCACATTCGCGTCAACCTGCCTTTAAACAGTGTGCTGTGCGCGTTGAAGCCATCGAGCAACAGGAAGCCGCAGCAGTCGTTAACAGGGCCGCCAGAACTTTTTAAAAAAGAACCTTCTAAATGCGGGGCGTGTAGTAAGTGCACTCTTTGCAATGTTTAATCACTAATTTGATAGTGCGTACTGCGCACTACGCGAGGTATAAACAATGTTTGAAGTGCGCGATGATGAGCCAGAATACGCCTTCATTCCCGATGTGAAAA
>JAJRWO010000169.1 GCA_024276775.1 Gammaproteobacteria bacterium
TGATCGGCAGGCACACCTTCACTCAGCAGGACCTTGCGAATACCATTGGAGATGGTGATGACTTTGTCATAGAGGCGGTACTTCAACTTGGCGATAAAAGGCCATTCAGGATTATCAACCCGGCGTGAAACCACGCACTTGGTCTTTTCCAACTTGGCTGCAATACCGCCCAGAACATCAGCACCACGACGGCTGTGCAGATGCACCAGATCAGCCTGTTCGATTTTGATAATGTTGCGCAAGCGGCCAATAAAACCGATATCCAGATCCCCCTTCATGGGAACTTCATAGACCTTATCCACCACCTCAGCCGCGGCCTTGGCAATGGCACTGCCCTCAGGACAAACCAGTACATTCCTGATGGGTTTTTGCGCCAGGCCTCGTAACAGGTAAAACACCTGCAGGGCACCGCCATAGAGATGCATGCCCGCCTCAACATGAACTACGGTTTTACTCACGCCATCACCTGTTGCAGGGTCTGCATGATCTCGTCGATTTCAATTTTGCCCATGCAGGTGAAATCGCCATCGCAAACAGGGTGACGACGACAGGGTGAGCAATCCAGTTTGTGATACAACACCCGGGCATTAGTGCGCGTGGTATCGGTATAAGGGCAGGTGGAACCAAACAACGCCACGGTCGGTACATTGAAAGCAATGCCCATATGAGTTAAGCCCGTATCGACCCCGACCAATAACGAGGCGTGTTTAATCAAGGCCGCGGTTTGCATCAACAAAGACTTACCGGCCATATTGATAATCTGCGAATTGCCAGCAGCAATACGTGCTGCAGCCTCAACATCTGCTGGCCCACCCAGCATTACCACGGGCAGGTGCTGTTCTGATTCAATTTGCTTCGCCAACACGGACCAGCGTTCTTCAAACCAATGTTTTTGTGGTCGGGTGGTAAAGGGACAGATGACAGCATAACGTTGGTGCCCAATCGCACGGACAGGAAAGCGATCATCTTCAGCAGACAAGACAATATCCATCTCAAAATTGCTCACATCCAGGCCCAGCGCCTGAGCCAGACCGTAATATTCAGAACCGATACGTGGATGATCACCCTGACGTGAAATCACTCGCGTCATCATTTTTTCACTGCCTTCTTTTGAACCCAAGCCTATGCGTTGCTCCGCACCGGAAAAATACGCCCACACGGCACTCTTTAACAAACCTTGCAGGTCAATGGCACAATCAAACTGACGCGACTTCAGCCCAGTGATAAAGAGGCGTAATTCACGTGCCAGGGTTAAAAATTTACGCTGCTGCCAGAGGCACTTCCATTCTTCTTTGGGCCAAACAATCACCTCATCGAGTTCAGAATTATTGTTTAACAATGGCGCTGCCGCAGGCTCCACTAGCCAACTGATTCGAGCACCGGGATAACGTCGCCGTAGCGCCTTAATCAATGGCGAAGCAAACACCACATCACCCATGGCACTGAGACGGATAATAAGGATATTTTTCATGGCAGTCAGTCTATCAATAATGACCGCTGAGCAGTTCAACGGGATCAACCAGTACGGGGGGCGCAGAACCATCCCCTTCAATAAACAGCTTGTGCCAGACGGAAAACTGCAACAGGGCAAAAATATTTTTAGTCACATCGCCCTTTTGCTGTTGCCGTTCAACAAGCTTTGCCACCCCGGCAGGATTAAACCACTCGCCAATGGCGGGGCTGTTTTGCAGGCAAATAGCCGCACGCTGTAGATATTCTCCCCGCAACCACTCACCCACCGGCACCTTGAAACCACGTTTTTTTTGCCACAGATGGTCACCGGGAACAAAACCACTGGCCCAGCGTTTCAAAAAAGTCTTGCCCTGTTTGCCATCAATCTTGAGTCCATCCGGCAATGACAGACCAAATTCCACCACCCGATGATCAACAAATGGCATGCGCCCTTCCAGACTCCAGGCCATCAACATACGATCAGCCTTGACCAGCAGGTTATCTGGCAAGGCCGTTTTCAAATCAACATATTGCATTCGTTGAAGATCACTCCAATCAAGCGGCGCTTCCCCCCAGGCCTGAACAATTGGCTCACGCCAACTGCGCTCAATTGCCAGTAATCTGTCGCCAAATACTTGCTTAGGCAAGCCGCCACGAAAATTTGCCCCGGTACGAAAACCACCCGAGCCGCTGTGAAGCAAGTTTTTTAACCAACGCTCCAGTTTGCCGCTACGATAACGGCCATAACCGGCAAAGGCTTCATCGCCCCCCTCGCCAGAAAATACAACCTTTAATTCCTTACCCGCCTCTTCTGCCAGCATGGAGGTCGGTAAATTGGCAAAATCACGCATCAGCTCATCCGCCGCCCAAACCGTATAAGGCAAACGCTGCAACATCGCCTCAGGGGTGGGCCGCAACACGCTATGCTGACTGCCAAAATGGTTGGCGATGGTCGCCGCAATCTCCAGTTCATCACCGACACTGGACTTGGGAAAACCCAGGGAAAAGGTGCGAATCGGTTCATCTTTATAACGACTCAGCAAACCAAGCAAGGTGGTTGAATCCACCCCGCCAGAAAGAAACAAACCAAATGGCACATCAGAACGCATGTGCTGCGTCATCACGGTTTCCATCAAATCATCAAACTCGTCACTGGCCTGTTCAAAGCTTTTGTTTTCTGTTACCACATTTAACGCTGACCAGTAAAACCAGCGTTTGCTGATACAGCCCTGCGTCACCACCACCGCCTCACCTGGCAAAATACGCTCAATACCGTCAAAAATAGTTTCAACACCGCTGCTGTTTTGGTTTTGCAGATATTGTAATAAACCGAAAGCATTCACTCGGGGTGTTTGATTCAGCACTGGCAACAAGGCCTTTATCTCTGAGGCAAAGGCGACACCCTCATCTTGCTCGACAAGGAAAAGAGGTTTTATACCTAAATGGTCCCGCGCTAGCAGCAGTCTTTGTTTTATTTTGTCGTAAAGTGCAAAAGCGAACATGCCCTGCAGGTGTGCCAGGCATTCATCACCATATTCGGCATAGGCATGAAGAATGGTTTCGCAATCGGAATGAGAAGAAAATCGGTGTCCTTTGGCTTCCAGCAAGGCACGCAGCTCAATATGATTGTAGATTTCGCCGTTGGCGATTAAAATCAGTTCGTTTTGCTCAGAGACAAAAGGTTGATCACCGCCTGACAGATCAATAATGGACAAGCGGCTGTGCGCCAAACCAACACGAGCGTCACAATACTTTCCAATATGCTCCGGACCACGATGCGTCAACCTGTTAACCATGCAGGAAAGCAGCTCAGTGTTTACCTGACTGTTAGATTGAAATAGCCCGGTTATTCCACA
>JAJRWO010000170.1 GCA_024276775.1 Gammaproteobacteria bacterium
CAGTAAGATGGAAAAACCAACTCAAATATCATAGAGTTACCCCTATGAAGACAGAATTCAAAACAATCGGCATTATCAGCAAGTTTAGTGATCTAATGATTGGCGGTACCATCACTACCTTAATCAACTTTCTGATGGACAGAGGTACTCAGGTCATCCTGAGTGAAAGCGCAGCCAAAACACTGCCTCCCTCTGAACTGGAAACAGTGAACTTTGAACAACTGGGCCAACGCTGCGACCTGGCCATTGTCGTCGGTGGCGACGGCACCATCCTGCACTCGGTTCGCGCCCTGGCCGATTATGACATCCCCCTGGTTGGCATCAACCTCGGCCGTTTAGGTTTTCTGGCCGACATCTCACCCGATGACATGATGGAAAAACTAGGTGAAATCCTCGACGGTGACTATCATGAAGAAAAGCGTTTTCTACTGGTTTCTCACGTCGAACGCGATGGCAAGGTCATTGACGAAGGTTATGCCTTCAACGATGTGGTGATTCACAAATGGAACTCAGTACGCATGATCGAGTTCGAAACCTATATCGATGGCCAACTCGTTAACGGCCAGCGTTCCGACGGCATGATTATCTCCACCCCGACCGGTTCTACTGCCTACGCCCTGTCGGCTGGTGGGCCAATCCTGCACCCGAGCATGAACGCCATCATTCTGGTGCCCATCTGCCCACACACGCTTAGCAACCGTCCCTTGGTCATCGATGCCGACAGCGATATTGAACTCGTCGTCAAACCCGGCAGCCAACCCCACGTTCGCATCACCCTGGATGGACAGGATAATTTTGAAATTCTCGACGAAGACTGCATCATCATTCGTAAAAAAGACCAGCCAATCCGACTCATTCATCCCGCAGGTCATGATCACTATCAACTTCTCCGAGCCAAGATGGGCTGGGGCTAAAAAATGGAAATCATATAACATTGACAACGGGCATCACGCCATTGGCAAACGTTATATAATTCCCATTCATAACCAATACATAATCGCTGTATGCTGAATCAAATTTATATCCGCAACTTCGCCATCATCGAGCAACTTGAGCTTGACCTGAAAACCGGCATGTCAGTCATGACCGGCGAAACCGGCGCTGGCAAGTCTATTCTCGTCGATGCCCTGGGACTGGTTCTGGGTGACCGTGCTGACAGTGACGTTGTTCGCCATGGCGCCGAACGCGCCGAAATCTGCGCCTATTTCGATATTGAAAAACTCAGCGATGTACAAACCTGGCTCAAGGATCATGACCTTGATAACACTGACGAATGCGTACTGCGCCGCATCATCTCCGCCGAAGGCCGTTCTCGCGGCTACATCAATGGCAGCCCAGCCCCCATGCAATTAATGAAAGAGCTGGGCGAAATGCTGGTCGATATTCACGGCCAGCATCAACACCAATCCCTGCTCAAAGCAGACGTGCAACGCCATTTGCTGGACGACTACGCTGGCAATAAAAAGCTCGCCGCACAGGTACAAAGCATTTTTCAACATTGGCAGGATGCAAACCAGCAACTGAAGGCTCTGCGCCAGCACGCCCGCGAAAAAGATGCCCGCCTCGAACTGCTGGGCTTCCATACCCAGGAACTAAAAACACTGGCCCTTGGCAACAACGAACTGCAACAACTGGACAAAGAGCAACGTCGCCTCGCCAATGGTGACAACCTGCTGCAACAATGCAACGCAGCATTGCAAAGTCTGTATGAAAACGACCCAGGCAGCGCCCTCAGTTTGATCAACCAACACTTGGCCGAACTAGAACCTCTACGCCAACTCGAACCACAACTTGCCAGCATCTGCGGCATGCTCAATGAGGCGAGCATCCAGATTCAGGAAGGCTGTAATGAACTGCGACACTATATTGACCGCATCGAACTCGACCCCGAGCGACTCGAGCAGGTTGAACAGCGCCTCAGCAATATTCACGACATTGCCCGTAAACACCACGTTAAACCGGAGGCAATACCTGAGCTTTTGAATACCTTTTCTGGCGAACTGCAACAACTGAAAAACGTCGATATGGAACTGGATACACTGCAACAAAAAATAGCGCAACTCGGCCAAAAATTTATCGACACTGCCACCAAACTGAGCCAAAAACGCAATAAGGCCGCCAGAAAACTGGTCAGGCAAGTCACTGCAATCATCCAGGAACTCGGCATGCCAGCAGGCAAGTTCAGTATCAAACTGATAAACCGAGATACCACTACACCCCATCGCCACGGCCTGGAAAGCATCAGCTTTGAAGTTACCGCCAACCCCGGCCAGCCCGCCAAACCATTATCCAAAGTTGCTTCAGGGGGTGAACTGTCACGCATTTCTTTAGCCATTGAAGTTCTGCTCTGCAATAACCAGCAGATTCCGACCCTGATTTTTGATGAGGTCGATACGGGTATTGGCGGTGCCGTGGCCGAAACCGTTGGCCGCCAATTACGCAAACTGGGCGAAAGCCATCAGGTACTCTGCGTCACCCACCTACCCCAAGTGGCCGCTTTGGGCCATCGGCACTTTCAGGTCAACAAACAAATCCACAAAAACTCAACCCAGACCAATATTATTGAACTTACCGAAAATACCCGTCAAGATGAAATCGCGCGTATGCTTGGCGGTGTAGAAATTACCCGACAGACCCGCGCTCATGCCAAAGAGATGATTAACCGCGCCGAACAGGCTTGATTGCCAGCTTATGCTGCATTTTTCTGGCAGGCAGGACAAACGCCGTAGATGTGCAGACTGTGATCGGTAATTTTATAGCCACCCTGCTCGGCAATCGCCTTTTGCCGTTCTTCAATAATGTCATCCACAAACTCATCCACCCGGCCACACTTAACACAGAGCATATGATCATGATGCTCACCCTGGTCCAGTTCAAACACTGAGTGGCCGCCATCAAAGTGGTGACGTACCACCAGACCTGCCTGCTCAAACTGGGTCAGAACACGATAAACTGTCGCCAGACCAATATCCTCATCACTCGCCAATAGACATTTATAGACATCCTCAGCCCGCATATGCTTACCCTGCTTGGCCTCAAGAATTTTCAGAATTTTGAGCCGTGGCACAGTTGCCTTAAGACCTGCTTTTTTTAATTCCTGCTGTGACAAACTAAAACTCCTTAACGCTCAACCTCAATGGCAGCTAAATCCCGTTTAGTGTAAGATTCACGCCTCTAATTCGGACAATAACTGATTAAACCACTAATGCAAAAGCTTCTCATTTCTATATCGCTTTGCGCAAGCCTTCTTTTAGGTTGCAGCCCACATAAACTGGAAATCCAGCAAGGCAACATGATTACCGCAGACATGCTGCAAAAACTCAAAGTAGGCATGACCACAAAGCAGGTCAGGTTTCTCTTTGGTTCACCGCAACTCACCGACTCATTTCATCCTGATCGTTGGGACTACCTTTACAGTCTGCGCAAAAATAATATTGAAACAGAACGCAAACATCTGGTTCTGTATTTTGAAAATGAGATCCTTAGCAGGTTTGAAGCAAAAACGGCCAACCTGGCAGACTAATATACCCATAACGCTATGGGTATATAACCTTTGCAAATGACGCTCTGAATTGAAAAATGCCCAAAGAGGCACTGGAGCCGAGATACAGGTGACCAATATTATTCAGTAGATGATCATCATTATCTTAACATTATGATGATTTCCATTCCTAAATATCACCCCCGCCCTTTTTCATTTTTTTGCCTTCTTCCGCCCGTTTACGACGCACTTCTTTCGGGTCAGCAATCAACTTGCGATAGATCTCAACACGATCCCCCGGGCGCAGGGTATTACCAAGCTTGGTCAGTTTGCCAAACACCCCCACCTTGTTCACAGCAAGATCAATCTCGGGGAATGTTTCCAGAATACCCGACTGCTTGATAATCTCTTCCACGGTTGCCTCAGCTGGCACATCCACTTCAAAAATCAACTGCTCATCAGGACGGGCGAATGCCACCTCTACCTTAATACTATTATCGCTCACCGTAGACCTCAACTGCTCGCTTGCAAAAGGCATCAACCAAGGAATTGGCAATTTGATTGAACACCGGCCCCAATGTCAGGCCAAGTATTTTATTGGAAAACTCAAATTCCATTAACAAAGACATTTTACAGGCATGCTCATCCAAGGCATCAAAACGCCAAAAACCCTCCAGATGATGAAACGGCCCCTCCTCCAGACGCATCTCAATCATCTTGTTTTTTTGCACTCGGTTACAGGTGATAAAGGACTTTTCGATGCCTCCCTTGCTCAACGCCAGAAAACCACGAATAACATCTGCATCAGAACTTAAAACACGGCTGCTTTTGCACCACGGCAAAAAATTCTGATAAGCATCAATATCATTCACAAGGGCAAACATTTCAGCCGCCGAATACGGCACCAAGGCACTACGATCTATACTTGTCATTCACTACCACACCATTATCGCCACTCAATCACGCTCGAGCAGTTCTCGCTCAAAATCACCGTTGCGCAACTTTTGCATATACACATTCAACGCAGCGCGTACTTTATCCTGCAATAGATACAAACCAAGAATATTGGGAAAGGCCATTGATAAAATCATCAAATCACTAAAATCAAGAATATTGGCAGCACTGGTAATCGAACCCAAAAAAACCACCACAACAAACATAATCCGAAAGGCTATCGCCGACTGCTCACCAAATAAATAAGACCAACAACGCTCACCGTAATATGACCACGAAATCATAGTGCTAAAAGCAAACAGCACCACCGCCAGGGTCAATATCAACGGAAACCATGAAATCACTGCGCCAAAGGCGGCACTGGTCAGGGCCGCACCTTGCCTGTTGGCCACCAGATCAGCGGTCTCCGGACTGTTATAAACGCCAGTAATGATAATCACCAAGGCAGTCATAGTGCAGATCACAATGGTATCAATAAAAGGTTCCAACAAGGCGACAATACCCTCACGTACCGGATATTTGGTTCGCGCCGTAGAGTGGGCAATCGCCGCCGAGCCTATACCAGCCTCGCTGGAAAAGGCCGCGCGCTGGAAACCAACCACCAATACCCCAATAATACCCCCCAAACCTGCTTCAGGGGTAAAGGCACCTGCTACAATTTGAACCAGCATCGCCGGCACCATCGAAACATGGCTTAAAACGATCCAGAGACAGGCCAGGATATAAATCCCGCACATAGACGGCACAATCGCCTGGGTAACATGAGCAATCCGTTTGATGCCGCCAATAATCACCAACCCAACCAGCACCGCCATAATCAGGCCATAAATCCACGAATTCTCGGCAATCGTCGGCACACTCTGCTGCACCACAGACAACGACTGACTCACCTGAAAGGCATTCCCCGCCCCCAGCGAACCGCCAATACACAAAATGGAAAACAGCACCGCCAATACCTTACCCGTCTTGGCCCAACCCACCTCCGCCAAGCCTTTGCTAAGGTACTCCATCGCCCCACCCATCACATGACCATCAGGACGAACCTCTCGATACATCTGTCCCAGGGTACATTCAGTAAACTTGGCCGCCATGCCAAAAAATCCGGCCACAATCATCCAGAACGTTGCCCCCGGACCACCGATGCTAATGGCAATGGCCACCCCGGCAATATTACCTAAACCGACCGTTGCCGACAGTGCCGTCGACAAGGCCTGAAAATGAGAGGTTTCACCGATATCTTTCGGGTCATCATACTTGCCCCGCACACACTGAATGGCATGAGCAAATGCACGAAGATTGATAAATCCCATGCGAAAGGTGAAATAGATTGCACCAACCGCCAACCACGCTACCGCAAACGGCAGAGTCACCCCATCAATAAACCCCAGCACATCGAAGAATGTCAGCGCATAGAGATAACCCACCAAAACACCAAATAACTGATCAATAGATTCACCAAACCCAACCGCCTCATCCGCCGCCAGCACCGCCGGTGCCAGCAGAGCAACCGCCAACCCCAGCACAACTGTCGCCAGTCGTTTATTCGCCTGCATTGTCCATAACTCCCTCACCCGATCAGCTTAAACCAATCAAATCCAGTTAAATTAAATAGATAGCGAATTTTACTCCTAATCAACAAATATTGCGATTTAAGACAAAAATGCTTCGGAAAATAACAGACTTAGCTATAATCGCACGCATGGCCAAAAAACCCGTTAAAAAACACAGCAGCACCATCGCTCTCAATAAAAAAGCCAAACACGACTTTTTTATTGAGGACAAATTCGAAGCGGGTGTCGCCCTGCAAGGCTGGGAAGTCAAAAGCCTACGCGCAGGCCGAGTCCAAATGCGCGATGGCTATGTTGCACTACAAAATGGCGAAGCCTACCTCACTGGCGTCTTAATCACGCCACTGCAAACCGCCTCCACTCACATCAGGCCAGAACAAAGCCGCGCCCGCAAACTACTGCTTAACCGCCGCGAGCTGGACCGCATGGTAGGCGCCGTTGAACGGCAAGGTTATACCGTCATACCCACCGCCATGTACTGGAAACACAACCGCGTCAAAGTTGAAATTTGCCTGGCCAAAGGCAAACAACAACACGATAAACGCGCCACTCTCAAAGACAAAGACTGGGCACGCGAAAAACAGCGTATCCTGAAGCGGGGTTGATCCAGTCCCCGTCAAGCAAAGCATTAAACCTAATACTGTCAGGAGTAAATAGAACTATCCGGATAATTAACACGACATGTGTCCGCTTTATTTCAGTTTTATCAGATATTGCGAAGCGGGCTTACGCAATCTGGGCTTGTTGTCGATGGTCACCTTTGCCATTAATATAATGATAACGGTGTTGGTCTTTTGGAATTTGTAAATACGGGGAATAGACGGCAATCATGATAATACCTATCTGAAAACCTTCGTATGCTTCTTCAAATCTCATCTGTTTTAATCTCTCGTGAAAGAAAGAATAGATCCGGACAGATCACGTGTTAATTATTAGGACAGATAATTTATCTCTTAACAACATTAAACCTAATACTAGCCGGGAACTTTCAACTCAGATAGAATGTCTATCTTAGAGTTACCAAGGGGGCGATCTGGATTCGACGTGGATTGCGAAACCCAAGGTGCATGCCGAGGTGCGGATTACCTCGTAAATCCATCTGCAAAACTTATAGTTGCCAACGAAGACAACTACGCACTCGCTGCTTAATACCCAGTAGGGTGCCCTCGGCCCAACGTGTGCTTGTACGCGTGGATCACCGGGGTCGACTCATACAAGCTCGCGATGAAGTATGTCTGGGACGGATTCGCTAAAACCTAACTAGACTCGCTGTTGGTTTTCCCTGTCTGTTGGGTAGCCCTCAGTTAAACTAATTAACAGAATAAGCATGTAGAGCCAAAGGCAGAGGATTTGCGGACGCGGGTTCAATTCCCGCCGCCTCCACCAATTAACGCAAAATAACCGACTGATTTTAGTCGGTTTTTTGTTTTAAATCTCGGTTTATTTTGTGATTGACTACAAATTGACTACAGTTAGGTTCTCACTACTAGATTTACCCTGTATCAAACTAGACAGAATTACTGTAGGAAATGGGATTCAATCGGACAGCATCAATAAGGTGGTCTGGTGATAGATGTGCATATTTCATCGTCATATTGATTGTTGTTGGTACACCCATGATGGGGATAGCAATTTTTAAAAGATCATTTCACCCAATATCAATACTTGCACAATTGAATAAACTCAGACATTCTGCATCTTAGCGGTGTCGTCGTAGGCTTTTTGTTCCCAAACAAGTCTCTTAACATTCGGAATAATATTTAAACCTACGCTTGGAGTAAATATAACGTTAGGAATGGTATATGCGGAATATATGGAGCGTCCCGATTTTTGGGTTTGCGTTGTTATTAAGTGCTTGTGATGATATTGACAC
>JAJRWO010000171.1 GCA_024276775.1 Gammaproteobacteria bacterium
CACATATATGCAGCTCAGCAATTCGTTCACCACCACCGCTTACCCCCAAACCGGTCTGCTCGGGGCTGCTTTTTTCGCCACTGCCTTGCTTGCCCATGTGCTGGCAAAACGCGTCAAGGAACGTGAAAACCTGGCCACTAGGCGCGGCATTGACTTGGCCAATATGCAACAACTCACCCATTACATCATTCAGCAGATGCAAACCGGCATTGCCGTTATTGATGCACAAGCCCGATTATGGCAAATCAATGAATCGGCACAAAAGTTATTAAATATTTCATCCCCGGCACAAAAAACACCCCTCATTGATATCTGTCCTGAACTGGCATTCCAGCAACGGCTTTGGCAGAAAGACCCAACATCCCCCAGCCAGCGATTTAAACCAGCTGACAGCGACACCGAAGTGCTGCCCCACTTTGCTAGACTGGGGCATGGAAATGACACGCTGATTTTTATCGAAGATACTGCCACCATGTGTCAACAGGCACAGCAACTCAAGCTCGCTTCACTAGGCCGCTTGGTCAGCAGTATTGCCCATGAAATACGCAACCCACTCAGCGCAATCAGTCATGCCAACCAGCTGCTGGCTGAATCAGAAAATCTAGACCAACACGATACCCGCCTGACTGAAATCATCCATACCAACAGCCAACGTATGAACGGCATCATCGAAAACACTCTGCAAATGGGGCGACGAGACCAAACCATCACCGAAAAAATCCAGCTAAAAGCCTGGCTGGAGATATTCATCGATGAGTTTTGCCGCAACCAAAATATTGCCACAAAACTGATACCGTTAACCGTTGAACCCACTGATTTAAGCACTGACTTCGATAGCAGCCAGTTGCACCAGATACTCAGCAACCTGTGCCACAACGGTATCCGCCATAGCCTGTCACATTCAGGAACCGCCAGCCTGACACTCAAAGCCAGTCGCAAACAAAACAACCCAAGCCCCTATATCGACATCATCGACAGCGGCTCCGGCATTAGCGACGACAATGCTGAGCACTTGTTTGAACCCTTTTTCACCACCGAAAAGACTGGCACCGGCCTCGGTCTCTACATTGCAAAAGAGTTATGTGAGTGCAATTATGCTCATCTAAGTTACTTTCCAGCCGACAACGGTGGTAGCTGTTTTCGCATTACCTTTGCCGATCCAAGACGACGGCGAACAGGCTGAGGAATGGACGCCATATAATATTTGCAAAACCCTGCCCGAAAATAGCAATCATCACGAGGGCGCACCATTTTGGTATCACATGTTTCAATCACTTGAGGCGAATAATGGATCTATTTAACAAAAATTATCGGCAAATCCGGCCAAAATGGCTTGGCCACACTTGCGTCCTTTTTTTGGCTCGCAGGTCAACCTGTTCTCGGGCAAGCGTCTAGTGCCCACGCCAATCAAAGCCATTGTTCTGGCAGTGGATGATGAACCGGATATCCTCGAATTGATCGAGATGACCCTTGAACGTATGGCTATTATTGTCCACACTGCCGCCACCATCGAAGCAGCGAAAAAGCAACTGGCCTGTTACGAATATGATCTCTGCCTCACCGACATGCGCCTGACCGATGGTGACGGTTTGGCGTTGATCAAACATATTCAACAGCACTACAGCAACACCCCCGTTGCCATGATCACTGCTCACGGCAACATGGAGGCCGCTATCACCGCCCTCAAATCCGGTGCTTATGACTTTGTTTCCAAGCCCATTGACTTGCAAGTGCTGCGTAACCTGGTTAGCACCGCACTTAAACTGAAACACAATACAAACAACCCGGTTGAACGCTGTAACCGCGCCACCTTGCTTGGCGATTCTGAACAAATGCAAAAAATCCGCAACAAAATTGCCAAACTGTCCCGCAGCCAAGCCCCCATCTACATAGGTGGCGCCTCAGGCAGCGGCAAAGAACTGGTCGCTCGCCTTATCCACAAAAAAGGGCCGCGTGCAGACGCCCCTTTCATCCCCGTTAACTGTGGCGCTATCCCCGAGATGCTGATGGAAAGCGAATTTTTTGGTCATAAAAAAGGCAGCTTCACCGGGGCCAATAGCGACAAAGCCGGGCTGTTTCAGGCCGCCGATGGCGGCACCCTGTTTCTCGATGAAGTCGCCGATCTGCCGCTGCACATGCAAGTCAAGCTGCTGCGCGCCATCCAGGAAAAATCCGTCCGTGCAGTGGGTGCCCAAACAGAAGCACCCGTCGACGTGCGCATACTGAGCGCTACCCATAAAGATCTAAGTCAACTCGTGGATGAAGGCAAATTCCGTCAAGATCTTTTCTACCGCATCAATGTTATTGAATTGAAAGTGCCCAGCCTCAGCCAACGCCGCGACGACATTCCACAACTGACCGAACATTTTCTTGCCAACATTGCCGCCCAAGCCAGGCTGGACAAACCCAAACTATCCAAGCAAGCCCTCGCAACACTGTGCAATTACAACTACCCCGGCAATGTCCGCGAACTGGAAAACATCCTCGAACGCGCCTTCACACTCTGTGAAAACGACATCATAGAAAAGGAAGATCTGCAACTACCCGCAATGACAAAAAATGATTGCGCCACTGTTTCCAGCACAACCGAAACTGAACAAGCACTTGATTCATACCTAGGTAAGCAGGAAAGAGAAGCCATCCAGCAAGCCCTGCAACAAAGCAAATACAACAAAACCGCCGCCGCCAAACTGCTCGGCATCTCATTTCGGCAACTACGCTATCGCCTCAAAAAGCTTGGTATTGACTGAAAAACATACCTGCCTTTAGTCAGTGCTCGCCCGAAAACTCATATAATTGAGCATTAGCATGCGCCTCAGAAATTATTTTTATATTTTAGCAGCGTCATTATTGACGCCACATTTTTAACCAGCGCCAAATACTGAGCAGGCTTGCAAGAGAAGAAGCAAAATAGGTCAGCGCACATGCCCGGAGTATGCGCTTGGCCGCCTTTTCATCACGCTGATTCAAATACCCTCCAGCCTTTATCAAGGGTAAAGCACGGCCAAAACTGGCATCCCACTCTACTGGCAGTGTCACCAGATGAACAATAAAGCTAATCGCCATACCGCCTAAACCAACCACCAGAGTCACAAGTCCAGCCACAGGCGAGCGTGTCAGCAACGCCACCAGCGGTAACAGCATCATAATCCCGGACCCCATCTTTTCAGCCATCTGCGCCAAACGCACCAAGCGTGAACGCCAGGCGAGTGGTGCATAACCAAGGTGATGCTGGATGGCATGGCCGACTTCATGAGCAGCAACCGCCACCGCCGTCAACGACTTGCCATTCAGCTTATCTGCCGTCAACCGTACAGCCCTAGCCTCGGGATCATAATGATCCCCTCCCTCAGTGGGCTCAATTTTAACATCGTCAAGCTGAAACTGATCCAGCAGATGACGGGCAAACTCGCCCCCTGTCCCAGGAAAATCCAGACGCGGCCGGCTATGACGCCGCAATACGCTGGCAGCCCACCACTGCGGCCCAAAGATGACCAGTAACAACAATACGACAGAAATAAGGAAAGGCATGATCCGCCCCAGAACCGGGAAATTATAACTTGGAAATAGGATGCTGGCGCGCTAAACCCACCGGCACCAGATAGCGTACCGCATTTCTGGCGTCAAACAGACTCAGCGCCTCGGGGATAAAACGAGCGCCTCTAAATTCGCCATCAAACATACGCGCCTGGATAAAATAGGTCTCATCAGCCTTGAAGCTAAATTGACGGCTCTGCGACATTTCAGCCACTTCCCAGCGACCACGCACCTGAGTACGGTTACGTAAAGTAATCGTGACATCGCGCGGTTTGAGATAAACCAGGATATATTCGGCCTTGCCGAGTTTTATCAAGTCCTCACCATCCAGCGCCACATCCAGCGCATTGTCGGCATAACCCGCCACATGCTCGGTTTTTGGACGAATAAAATAAACCTTGGCGTGAGGACGGCTCTGCTCAGCCTGCACCAGATCATGTGCATGATCGACCTGGCTGACACGCAGCAGACTACAACCCGACAATAAGGTCGCAGACAACAGCAATATAAACAACGATATTAGTTTAGATTGTTTCAAAACCTGCCCTCCAAATCGCAAACCAAGACAGTGTACGGCATTCACACGCACCCTTCCAGATTGCTGAAAACTTAACCATAACACCTTGACATAGTCTTGCCAGAAAACACAACTATCAGAATTAGATCAATCACTTATAAACATCGACGCGTCAAAACATCGCAAAAACGAGGGGTTGTAGTATAATGGCGACCGTTCGAGTATCCCGGTGACTGAAAGCAAAACAACCACAAAAAAACTGTCGCCCTCCCCAACCAAACATACAAGGGACAAACGGGATACCACAGATTTTCAGTTAAATAACGATAAATTTTTGAGTTTCAAGGAGAATCCTATGTCCAGAAAACATCCTGTTGTTGCCGTCACCGGTTCATCTGGCGCTGGCACGTCAACTGTTAAAAATGCGATGGAACACATCTTCCATCGTGAAGGCATCAAGGCCTCCGTGGTCGAAGGAGACAGCTTCCATCGTTATGATCGTAACGAAATGAAGGCCGCCGTTGCCGCAGCCTTGGCCGAAAGCCGCACCCTGAGCCACTTCGGTGCAGAAGGGAATGTTTTCAACAAACTGGAAGAGCTGTTTCGTACTTACGGTGAAGCAGGCACTGGCAAGACACGCAAATACCTCCACAACGCTGAAGAAGCCGCGCCTTACAAACAAGACCCAGGCACCTTCACAGAGTGGGAAGACATTGATGCAGGCTCTGACATTCTCTTCTATGAAGGCCTGCACGGCGGCGTTGTCACTGACGATGTTGATGTTGCCCAATGGGTAGACTTATTGGTCGGCGTTGTTCCTTCGGTCAATCTGGAGTGGATTCAGAAAATTCACCGCGACAATAAAGAACGGGGCTACTCTGCCGAAGCCGTTGTTGAAACTATTCTGCGCCGCATGCCTGATTATGTTACCTGTATTGCGCCACAGTTTTCACGCACCGACATCAACTTTCAGCGCGTACCCATTGTAGACACATCCAATCCGTTTATCGCTCGTGACATTCCGACGCCAGACGAAAGCTTTTGCGTTATCCGTTTCCGTTACCCTAAAAAGCACAACATCAGCTTCTACATGCAAATGTTACAAGGTTCGTGGATGTCTCGCCCCAACACCCTAGTGTTGCCGGCCAGCAAAATGGGAATGGCGATGGAAGTGATTCTGACCCCTATTATCCACGATATGATGGAAAAAAAGCGCACAGCTGCTTAAGCCTGTGGCGACAATAAGGGAGTCCACTCATGGACTCTCTTGTGTCATTACCGGAAATCAACAAGTTAAGGACTGAGAATTCATCAACACCGCTGACGAAATATATCAATTTAGTCAATAAATTCATGATATAAAAGTAAGACCCTAATTTGCAGAACAACTGACAGTCACCGTATTAATTCGAGGTTTACCCCTTTTGTTGTTGACCAAGAAATATTTTTTCATCTTTACGCTAACATTTCTTTGGGCGCTGCTAGCCATACAGAAAAGCCAGGCCGAAGACATAGCAAACAGGGCCACGCTCACCCAGGCCGCTCTTGAATTGCAGCGAGACCTGTTAATTGCCCAGGAAAAACACCTCAACAAGGAGCGCACCGGTCTACACGTCTACCTCAACTTCAATCACAAACACCCGACTTCCAGCAAACCTGGCATTATAACGATAAGCATCAATATTTCAGGTCAACAGGTACTCAATCGCACATTTGACATGGCACTCCTGACAAATCCAAGCAATAACGGCATGCAAAACCTGGGGAGTATCGCGTTACCCGAAGGCAAGCACAAACTGAGCATTCAGTTCAACGCTGGCAAACGGAACACCACCAAAACCATTACACTGGAAAAATCGACTGGCCGTGACAATCTAAAAATCACGATCACCAAGCCCTTGCAGCAACGCAATCCAGGCGTTGTTTTTGAACACAAGAAGTGGAAGGCACTGCAATGAGCTTGATCAATAGAAAATTGCTCGCACGGCTAACACTGTTGATTGGCTTAAGTTTTACTTGCAATTCGGCCCTGTCTAGCCAAATCAATGTTCAAAAAATCAGCAATACCTTTCTCGGCCACGCCTATGCAGAATACCAGCTAGGAAATAAATTTCAGGCCGTCGCCATGCTCATGGCTGCCGACCAACTGAAACGCCTGGGCAGCGACCGCCAATTAGGGCAGCTATTTCTAGCCCAAAGCCTCACCGAACTTGGCCTGCACAACGAAGCCATCAAGCTTTATAAGCAACTGGCTCAACGCACCCATAACAAACGGAATATAAAAGATATTGCCTGGCTGGAACTGGCTAAATTATACCTGCAACAAGGAGATTATAATGCCGTTCTGGCCGCAATCAGCAATATTAAAAAGAGCCTGAATAAAAAGCAAACGACGGATTTCAAAGCCGCAAAATCACGCGCCTTACTCGAAACTGGCAAACTCAACGATGCGTTGGCAACACTGCCGCGAATTTCAGATGATTCAATCTGGGCGTTATATCAGATCTTTAATATTGGTGAACGACTGATTGACGAACACCGCAATAAAAATGGTGCCATGATTCTGCACCACATAGGCAAGCTCAATAATAATACAAACAAAGAAATTCTGGCCATTAAAGACCAGGCCAACTTGGTGCTTGGGTTTTCATTACTGAAAATGAAACAACCCAACAAGGCCCGCAAATACTTGGAGCGCGTTCGCCTGCAAAGCCATCTATCCGATATTGCCTTGCTGGGCATGGGTTGGAGCTACTCAAGCGAAGACAAGCAGGAGCAAGCGTTGGTGTTCTGGCTGGAGCTAAACAGCAAAACCAACCGCAGCACCTATGGTTACGAAATCCTGCTTGCAGTGCCTTACGCATTGGTCAAAGCCAAGGCATACAATCAGGCGATTCAGTATTATGAAACCGCACAAAAACAGATTGCTATTGATACAGCCGATATGGATGAGGTGAAAAATAAAATCAATAGTCAGGTTTTTGCCGAACTCATCAGCAGCAACCCCGAGGGAGAAACCGACTGGATAGGCAGCTGGCAAAAGTCATCGGCGTCAGCCAAAAATCGCCTACTCCCTTTACTGCTCGATAACCCTGATTTCCAGGCAACCCTGATGGAATATCGCGCCTTACTGCGACTCAAACAACACATTCACTCGCTTGACGTCGACATCAACAATCTGAAAAAAGCCAGTCGTACTCAAGTCCCTGCCGGCATCCCCAAACTGCATATACGCCAGCAACAACTGGACGAACAGGTTCAGCACACCATCAATGAACAGTTTATCAGCCTCAAGCAACAGGCCCTCAACATACTTGATCGTTACCAGGTCCAATTAAACAACTATTCAAAACAAATACGCTTCGGCATTGCCCAAACCATTGAGGACGGCACATTTAAAGCCGAAGAAGGACTCTAAATGCAATACCGTCATCTACTATCTCTACTCACCATTCTTCTGCTTACCGGCTGTAGCAGCACAGGCAGTGACACCTTGGGCAGCCTCAAAAGCAAAACGATTGTCATTGAAAAGAACGTTCCGATAGAAGGCAATATCAACACCGCAATTAAAACCTATGAAGAAATCGTGCGTGATGGTGACAACACCCACCTCAATGAAAAGGCCTTACGTCGACTCGGTGACCTTGAAATGCAACGCATCAATCGCATGTTTGAAAACAACGAAGGCCACTTGGTCGAAAACAGCAGCTATGACAAGGCCATCGATGCTTACCAAAAACTACTGACCCACTATCCGGCATATGCCGACCGTGAAACTATCGTTTATCAGTTGACGCGCGCCTATGAACACAATAATCGGTTCGACAAATCAATAAAAGCCCTGAAAATATTTGTTCGTGACTACCCCAATTCACCGCGCAATGAAGAAATCAGCTTCCGCTTGGGAGAGCAGCTCTTCCAAGAGGCCCGCTATGGCGAATCTGAAATCGCCTACAACAACATTATTGGCCGTGGCCGTCATAACAACAAATACTACGAGCAAGCCCTGTTCAAATATGCCTGGTCAATCTACAAGCAAGATCGATGTACAGACTCAATAGCCCCGTTTATATCAATGCTTGACCTGAAATTAGCCCGCAATACCACCCCCTCAAAACTGGAAAAAATGAGCCATGTCTCACGTTCGGATGTAGAGTTGATCAATGATAGCTTTCGCGCCATCACCCTGTGTCTATCGCTACAAAAAGAAGTCGATGCACTGCACAATTACCTTAAAAATAAACCTTATCGCAGCTATGAGTTTATGCTTTATAGCAAGCTGGCTGAACTCTATCTGAAACAGGAACGCAAAGACACTGCCGCTTTAGTTTACGAATCATATTTTAATCGTAGCAATTGGCATCCTTATGCACTGATATTGCACGATAAAGCAATCAATATTTTGACAGCAATAAAATCTAAAAACAAAATCGTCCAGGCCAAAAAAGAATTTGTCCGTCGTTACAATATTCTCAGCAACCATCTCGATGCCACACACCACAATGACTACCAACGTTATCTGGTAAAAAGCGATATTGAAAGCATGTACAAAATGCAGACCCGCCTAAAAGTACATTTACTCGACATTGCCAAATACCACCATGCCAAAGCACAAAAAACCGATAATTTACTCGACTTCCAGGAGGCTACCAAATGGTATCGCCTCTACCTGAAGCATTTCCCTCGCAGCGAAGATGCGCCACAGATCAACTTTTTGCTCGCTGAAGCCCTGTTCGAGGACAAGCTCTATAACGAAGCCGCTCACGAATTCGAGCGCTCAGCTTACGAGTATGGCAAACATGACAACGCTGCTGAAGCGGGTTACGCTGCGCTTGTTGCTTACACCGAACAAGACAAGCTGTTAGCCGATAAAGATAAAAAGGCATGGAATCAAACCTCCCTGCAAAGCGCATTATCTTTTACCCGGGTTTTTTACAAAGACCCAAGAGCGCCCGCAGTGCTGGCTAAGGCCGCACATGAGCTTTATGAGGGACGCAATTATAACGATGCCGTCAGAGCGGCTGAAACCATACTTCATCGCTACCCGAACAGCGGCATTCAAAATAAACGCACGGCCCTGATCGTCTTGGCAAACACTGAGTTCGAGCGATCAAACTATGAAATTTCTGAGTTACTTTATACAGAACTGCTCACATTGCTCCCCGCCAATGATCCATTGCGCGCAGACCAAGAGGAAAGACTTGCCGCAGCCATCTATAAACAGGCAGAACACTTTCGTGCACGTGGCGCTATCAGCAGTGCTGTCGACGAATTCAAACACCTGATAAAAATTGCACCAAACTCTAGCATACGGCCAATTGCTGAATACGATATCGCAACGACATACATCATTATGAACAAATGGGAAGAGGCCGCGGCTCATCTTGAAGCATTCAAAAAAAATTACCCTGACCACGATCTTACTCAAAATATTGATGAGAAATTGGCCGTCGCCTATGTCCGCCTAAAAGATCCGCTTAAGGCCGCTGATGCGTTGCGTGGCATCGTCGCCAATGCAAACTCACCCGCAGCCAAACGTGATGCGCTATGGCAAGCAGCAACATTGTATGAAAAAGCCAGAGAAATACATAAAGCGGCAACCACCTACGACGCATATGCCGAAATGTTTCCTGAGCCGCTCGAACCTTCAATCGAGGCACTCTATAAAGCAGGTCTGATGCACAAATCGGTGGGGCGTGACAATTATTACCGCATCCAACTGGAAAAGATTTACGATGCTGACGCCAAAGGCGGATCACAACGTACCAATCGTACCCGCTACCTCGCTGCCCATGCGGCATTTGAACTGGCCGAACCACACTTCGAACGCTACGAAAAAGTGCAGTTGGTTGAACCCATTCGTAAGAACATGCAACTCAAAAATCAGCTCATGAAGCGAGCACTTAAGGCCTATAACAAAACAGCCGAACTCGGCGTGGCCGCATACACCACCGCGGCAACCTTTCGCATCGCCGATATGTATGCCGATTTCAGCCGCAAACTATTAGATTCAGACCGCCCGATTAATCTTGATGAAGAAGAAATGGAGCAATACGAAATCATGCTTGAGGAGCAAGCCTTCCCATTTGAAGAGCAGGCAATTGAACTACATAAAACCAACCTCAAACGCATGACAGAGCAAGGCATGTATGATGAATGGATCACTAACAGCATCAACGCCTTGGCTGAATTGATGCCAGCACAATATTTAAGGACAGAGACCCATGGCATTGCAGCCACAACAGCTCACTAAGATCACCGTTATGGTCGGCCTGATCAGCATGCTTTACGCATGCGGAACCCGCGCGCCCACCATACACGTCAATACAGAGGCCAGCGCTACCAATAATAGCAGTCAATCAATAACAAGCGAATCAACCAGGCTTGACCCGAAAATCGAACACGAATTTAACCTTGGCCTAAAAGCCATGGTGGAAAGAAGCTACGACGAGGCTGAAGAAGCATTTTCAAAAATGACCCAGGCCTATCCAAACCTGTCCGGGCCATTTGCTAACCTCGGCGCAGTTTTAACGGCAAAAAAAGATTATGCCAATGCCGAATTAGCCTTCAAAAATGCACTACAACAAAACCCTAAAAATGCAGAAATATACAACCATCTCGGCCTGCTCTATCGCCAAACAAGTCGTTTTCAGAAAGCACTACAAACCTATAAACAAGGCCTTATGATAGCCCCAAAAGCCACTAATCTACTGCGTAACACGGGCATACTGCTTGAGCTTTACCTCAACTCACCCAGTGCTGCACTGGAATATTACCAGCGCTACCTGGAACAAAAACCAGAAGACAAGCAGGTGCAACTCTGGATTTCACTGATCAAGCAGCAGGCCAGCTCATGAAAATAATAAACACGACGATAGTGACTGTTAGTTTGGCGCTATTATCTGGTGGCCTCTCTGCCGAGGTAAAACTGGAATCTGAAGGTATCAAAATTTATGGTCAAAGCGAACTCCCCA
>JAJRWO010000172.1 GCA_024276775.1 Gammaproteobacteria bacterium
CCCGATCCCATCTCGAACTCGGAAGTGAAACGATTTAGCGCCGATGATAGTGTGGCAGCTGCCATGTGAAAGTAGGTCACTGCCAGGCTTTAACAAAGAAACCCCATTCAGGAAACTGGATGGGGTTTCGTCTTTGTGGGAAGAAAATAAGTGAGTGTCGAATGAATACACCCTCCTAAAGCCAACGGATTGCTTCTAGTGCGGCAAGAGGCCTAGTAATAGTAAGGGTTTATATCCCTACAAAATAATGGTAATATTGGCGTGCGTTAGTCATAAGCGGATGAAAACGCAGCATAGCTGTAATGATGTTGGCGTTATACAAAAATCAAGCTGGGAGATGAAGAGATGAAAAAAGTAGCGACTCAAGATGATGGGCTGATTGTAACGGCATTGCTGGTTATCACGATAGTACTATCGGTGCTTGCCTTTAGTATGCTCGACTAATCAGGCGATTGTTTGAAAAAAAAGGTCGGCAAATGCCGGCCTTTTTTATATTGCCTACGTCCTGTGCGAGTAAGCGTGCTTAAAGGGTCTAGGTAATAGGTAGGACGGTTTCTTGATTTTTCAGCACGTTCAAAAAATACTTAATCGATGTCTGATGCTAGGATTTTTCACCCGAGAATATTGTGAAAAATCTATTAAATTAATGCATTGAAGGCTTTTCTCCCGTCCAATTGATTTTCCAGATTGAATGGCTTGGCGACATGAAAAAATGCTTCATCACTAACGCTGAGCATGTGTTTTTGCATCTCCTTTTTGTGGCTAATCAGTTTTTTTGGATAAAGTCTGGATTGAAGGCTACGTGAATGAGGCAATCGGTTGGCGTTCCGTTTAGAATGGCTGCATGAAAAAAAATATTCGAATTGTACTGGTTAATACTTCCCATCCAGGCAACATTGGTGCGGCTGCTCGGGCGATGAAAAATATGTGCGTGGAGCGACTCTACTTGGTTAAGCCTAAAGACTTTCCTTGTGCTGAGGCCACCGCGCGGGCTTCTGGTGCCGATGATGTGCTGGCGAACACCGTGGTATGTGATAATTTGGAGCAGGCGCTGGTAGGCTGTCATTTTGTCGTCGGTTCCAGTGCGCGTAGTCGAAGTATTTCTTGGCCGGTGGAAGAGCCACGCCAAATGGCTGCACATGTAATACAGGAAAGTCAGCAGGGTGATGTCGCCTTAGTGTTTGGTCGTGAAGACTCTGGTTTAACGAATGAGGAGCTGGAGAAATGCCATTATTTGGTTCATATCCCAACGAATCCTGACTATTCTTCACTGAATCTGGCTGCTGCGGTGCAGGTGTTATGTTATGAGTTGATGTTGTTTTCGCCAGCTAAAAATAACTCATTCGAGGAGGAGGTGCGCGATTTGGCACCCGCTGATGAGATGGAGTCATTTTTTGTACACCTTGAACAGACGTTGGTTGAGTTGGCATTTCTTGATGCGAATCACCCGCGAAAACTGATGCGTCGGTTGCGGCGTTTTTTTAACCGCGCCAGACCAGATAAGACTGAGATGAATATTTTGCGTGGAGTGTTGTCTGCTGCGCAGGGGCGAAAGCTGCATAAACCTGACCGTTAGATGATCTTTTTAAAGCGGATCAAGTTATCATCAATTTTTGACCTAAATTACTGCAAGTAATAGTGCTTGCGGAGTGTATTCACTTGCAGAATCCAAGTGTCAACTTTTACTGTATTAAAGAGGACGATTAGCAGGATGTTTAGCCGTATTCGTGAAGACATTCAATGTGTGTTCGAGCGCGACCCTGCCGCACGTAACGTGTTCGAAGTGTTGACAATCTACCCGGGGTTGCACGCTGTGATGGCACACCGTCTTAGCCATGCCTTGTGGAACATGGGCCTGAAATGGTTGGCGCGTTTGAATTCAACATTGAGCCGTTGGTTTACCGGTATTGAAATTCATCCTGGTGCCAGGATTGGGCGGCGCTTTTTTATCGACCATGGAATGGGGGTGGTGATTGGTGAAACGGCTGAAATTGGTGATGATTGCACGCTTTATCATGGTGTGACATTAGGGGGGACCAGTTGGAACAAAGGCAAGCGACATCCGACGTTGGCCAATAATGTTGTGGTGGGTGCAGGTGCCAAGGTATTGGGACCGATTACGCTGGGTAATGGTAGTCGAGCAGGGTCAAATGCTGTAGTGGTCAAAGATGTGGCCGCTGAAGAGACTGTGATTGGCGTGCCGGGGCGATTGGTGAGCAAAACAGGTTCTGAAAAAGATCGGAAGCGTCAGGTAATGGCAAAACAAATAGGTTTTGATGCTTATGGTATTACCCAGGACTCTGATGATCCTATGGTACAGGCGATAAACCTGATGCTAGATCATATTCATGCTATGGATAGTAAGATGAAATCCATGTGTGAGGTGATCGAGCAACTAGGCGGGAAAGTGGAGGATATCCCTATGCCAGAACTGGATTCCCTTGAAATCCACGGGGGGGGTGAAAAACATTCAAAAATTGTGGACAATACCTTAGCGGGTGACAAGGAATAATACTTGACCTATTTTGTCAGGTATAGTATTGTCTGTTCAGATAGATGTGGCATTATGTTGACTGGAAATATGATGCATATTATTAAAGGGGTTTGCCATGAGACTTACGACTAAAGGGCGTTACGCAGTGACAGCAATGTTGGATTTGGCTCTGCATGCGACAGAGAGGCCTGTTCCATTGGCTGACATCTCACAACGTCAGGGAATTTCTCTGTCTTATTTGGAGCAGTTGTTTTCACGCTTACGCCGCCAAGGTTTGGTTGATAGTGCGCGTGGCCCAGGTGGGGGGTATCGTCTGGCGCGTTCTGCTGCAAAAACTTCTGTGGTCGATGTCATTAATGCGATTGATGAAAACGTCGATGTAACCCGTTGCGGCGGCCAAGGCGACTGCCAGGATGGTGAGCCGTGTCTTACTCATGATTTATGGTGTGATCTAAGTAAACAGATTCACGATTTTCTTGCCGGTATTGATTTGCAACAGTTGGTTGAGCGACGTTCGGTCAAGGATGTTTCACAAAGGCAGGATGGTCTTGAGGCTGCGGTACGGCTTGATGCCCGCGCTGATAGGGAAGCACTTGCTACACCTTAAAAAGTTTTAAGGAATAGTATTGTTATCGTATAGGGTAAGGCGTGAGTACATACCTGGATCATAACGCTTCTACACCTTTGGACGAGCGGGTGCTGGATCAGATGATGCCGTATTTACGTGCTCATCACGGAAACCCTTCCAGTGTCTATCGCCAGGGGCGTATAGCGCGACAAGCGATAGACGCAGCAAGGCAACAGGTTGCTCAGCTCGTCAACGCCCACCCGTCTCAGGTGGTGTTTACAAGCGGTGGAACTGAGGCGAATAACCTGGCACTGAAGGGGGCTGTTGTTGCTCCTAGGTGCGTGGCGGTGAGTGCTGTTGAGCATGCCTCGGTTTTAGCGTCGGCGCAGCAGTTGGCGATAGAGGCTTGTCAGCTTGTTCGTATTGAGGTTGATAAAGACGGCTTGATTACTGAAGAAACTATGTCCAGAGCGTTAGCATCAGCACCTGAACGGGTTTCTATTATGCTGGCGAATAATGAGACGGGTGTTATTCAGGATATTGCTCGGTGGGCCGAGATGGTGGCATCAAGTGGCGCTTTGTTTCACACCGATGCAGTTCAAGCCGCAGGCAAGATGGGTGTAGATTTTGCCGCTTTGGGTGTGCAGATGCTGAGTTTGTCCTCGCATAAACTATACGGCCCCAAGGGGGTTGGTGCGCTGGTGCTGGATAAGCGGATGGAGTTGGCTGCCCAAATGGTTGGGGGTGGTCAGGAAGCGGGTTATCGCTGCGGTACCGAAAATGTGGCGGCAATTGTCGGTTTTGGCAAGGCTGCTGAGTTGGCCGGTTTGGAACTACAGTCGCGCTGCTCACATATGCTTGCGTTGAAACAAATGCTGTTGCAGGCGTTGTCGAAAGTTGAATCTGTGGTTGTTTTTGCGGATCAGGCAGAGTGTTTGCCAAATACTGTATTTTTGGCTGTGCCGGGTATTGATGGTGAAACACTATTGATGGAAATGGATCGCAGCGGTGTTGCTGTTTCGAGTGGCTCAGCTTGCGATAGCCAGAAACGCGGTGCAAGCCAGACGCTGCTGGCTATGGGTATTGATGAGACGCTAGCCAGGTGTGCCGTGCGAGTCAGTTTTGGTAAAGACAATACTGAGCAGGATATTGATGTCTTTATGTCGGCAATGGTGCGACAAATAAAGGCCTTACAGGAAAATTCTATGCTGGTTTGGGCATGAAGATGGTGTTACATAAAGGATGTTGTGGTGGAAATAGCTAAGAAGATGAAATTACCGATATATCTGGATTATTCAGCAACGACGCCGGCAGACTCACGAGTGGCAGAGAAAATGGCTGCTTGTATGACGATTGATGGTGATTTTGGAAACCCGGCATCACGTTCCCACGTTTTTGGTTGGAAAAGTGATGAATTGGTTAATGAGGCGCGTAAGCACGTCGCTGCGTTGATTAATGCTGATCCAAAAGAGATTGTTTGGACATCAGGTGCAACTGAGTCAGATAATCTGGCTATTAAAGGGGCTGCGCATTTTTATCAGCGTAAAGGCAAACATATCATTACCTGTAAAACAGAGCACAAGGCTGTGCTTGATACGTGTCGTCAGCTTGAGCGTGAAGGTTTCGACGTGACATACCTGGATCCTGAAGAGAACGGTTTGATTGAGCTTGCCAAGTTGAAATCAGTCATGCGTAAAGATACGGTTCTTGTGTCCATTATGCACGTGAATAATGAAATAGGCGTGATTCAGGACATAGCGGCCATCGGTAAATTGTGTCGTTCACGGGGCGTTATTTTTCATGTTGATGCGGCTCAGAGTGCCGGTAAAGTTGAAATAGACCTGGCTAACCTGGATGTTGATTTAATGTCATTTTCAGCACACAAGATTTATGGCCCTAAGGGTATCGGCGCGTTGTATGTTCAGCGTAAACCCCGGGTGCGTATTGAAGCGCAAATGCATGGCGGTGGTCATGAGCGTGGCATGCGTTCAGGCACACTGGCGGTGCATCAAATTGTTGGAATGGGTGAGGCTTTCCGTATTGCCAAAGAAGAAATGGCTGAAGAAAACGCCCATATCCTCGTTTTGCGCAATCGCCTTTGGGAAGGCTTGAAGGGGATGGAAGAAGTTTATTTGAATGGTGATATAGAGCATCACGTTGCCGGTAATCTCAATGTCAGCTTTAATTTTGTTGAAGGTGAATCGTTGATCATGGCTCTAAAAGACATTGCCGTCTCATCAGGTTCGGCGTGTACTTCGGCCAGCCTTGAGCCTTCTTATGTGTTGCGTGCCATTGGCCGTAATGATGAGCTGGCACACAGCTCGATTCGTTTCAGTATCGGTCGTTTTACGACAGAAGAAGAGATTGATTACACCATCCAGTTGGTGAAGAATAAGGTCGCTAAACTGCGTGATCTGTCACCGCTGTGGGAAATGTACCAGGATGGAATAGACCTAAACAGTGTTCAGTGGGCTGCGCATTAATCGCAGCGGTGTGGCAGAAAGGAGAAGATCATGGCGTATAGCGAAAAACTAATGGATCACTACGAGAACCCTCGTAATGTTGGCTCTTTGGATAAAAAAGATGCCTCAGTAGGGACAGGAATGGTTGGTGCGCCCGCTTGTGGTGATGTAATGAAGCTGCAGATCAAGGTGGGTGATGACGGTGTGATTGAAGATGCGCGTTTTAAGACCTATGGTTGTGGCTCAGCGATTGCCTCAAGTTCATTGCTGACAGAGTGGGTCAAAGGTAAAACGCTGGAAGAGGCCTCTGAAATCAAAAATTCACAAATTGCCGATGAATTGGCTTTGCCACCGGTTAAGGTGCATTGCTCGGTGTTGGCAGAAGATGCAATCAAGGCAGCGATTGACGATTTTAAATCTAAACAGAGTGCTGAAAGCGCAGCGTAAAGTGACTCTGTTGAAGGCAGATTAATGACGATTACATTGACAGAAAAGGCGGCTGATCACGTCAAGAAATTTCTTGAGAGCCGCAGTGATAGTAAGGGACTGCGCCTGGGGGTTAGAACCAGTGGCTGTTCCGGCATGGCTTATGTATTGGAGTTTGCCGATAAGATTGGATCAGAAGATCAGGTATTTGAAGGTCATGGGGTGAAGGTGATTGTCGATTCAAAAAGTCTGCTTTATCTGGATGGAACTGAGTTGGATTTTGTCAAAGAAGGGCTTAATGAGGGGTTCAAATTTAATAATCCCAATGTTAAAGATGCCTGTGGTTGTGGCGAAAGCTTCAATGTCTGATTTAGATATTTGCAGTGGATTTTAGTCAAAGCTATTTCGAATTATTCGGTTTGGATGAAGCTTTCGAGGTTGACTTAAAGGCTTTATCTGGTCGTTATAAGACCTTGCAAAAGGCACTGCATCCGGACAGGTTTATTCATGCAACTGAGCGTGAACGGCGCATTAGCCTGCAGCAGGCAGCCCAGGTTAATTCTGCTTTTCAGACACTAAAAGACCCGCTTGCAAGGGCGCGTTACCTGCTTGAACTGAAAGGTTTGACGACGGATAATGAAAAAACCACCATTCGTGATATTGAGTTTCTTGAACAACAGATTGAATTGCGCGAGGAGTTGGCAGATATCCGTGATACTTCAGAACCACTCGTCAGTTTGTTGGATTTTATGAGCCAGATTGAGCAAACGGTTAAGGTCTGTGTCGATAAGTTGAAACAAAATTTTGCCGCCGCAGATGAAGCTGCATTGCAGCAATGTCAAATGACGGTGCATCAACTACAGTTTTTATATCGCCTCAGGCAGGAAGCCGAGGCGTTGGAAGAAGAGCTGCTTTAACAGTCTCAAATAACGCAAAGATTTTGAAAAATGGCATTACTTCAGATTAGTGAACCTGGTCAGTCGGCCGCGCCGCATCAGCATCGTTTGGCGGTGGGGATAGACTTGGGTACAACCAATTCGCTGGTAGCTTCAGTGCGCAGTGGTGTGGCTGAGACCCTTGCCTGTGGCGATGGTGAGCACCTGCTGCCCTCTGCCGTTAGGTATTTTCTCGATGGTCAGACTGAGGTTGGTCGGCTTGCGTTTCAGGCCGCGCCGCTAGACCCAAAAAATACAATTGTTTCGGTTAAACGCCTGATGGGGCGTGGTCGTGCCGAGGTAGAACAAATGCACTTGCCTTATGAGTTTATTGAGACAGACTCGGTGGTGCCGCGCATTCATACGGTTGCCGCTGATGTCAGTCCAGTTGAAGTGTCAGCAGAAATTCTTAAATCGCTCAAACTGCGAGCAGAGGAAACCCTGGGCGGAGAATTGGTGGGAGCGGTGATTACCGTACCGGCTTATTTCGACGATGCCCAGCGGCAAGCCACCAAAGATGCCGCACGTCTTGCGGGTTTGAAAGTGTTGCGCTTATTGAATGAGCCCACAGCAGCGGCAGTGGCTTATGGGCTTGATTGTGGCTCTGAAGGTGTGCATGTGGTTTATGACCTGGGGGGTGGCACCTTTGATGTATCCATTTTGCGATTCAGTCGCGGGGTCTTTGAAGTGCTGGCGACTGCCGGTGATTCAGCCCTGGGGGGGGATGATTTCGATCAGTTGATTGTTGACTGGATGTTGCTACAAGCAGGTTTTGATGATGACTCATTGCGTGGTTCGCGAGCATTATTGCATCAGGCGCGTGATATCAAGGAGCAGCTTAGCGATGTTGAACGGGTTGATGTGAGCGTTGATTGTCCCGATGGTTCTGTTTGGCAGAGTGAATTGAAGCGTGATGAGTTTAATCAGCTGGTTGATAAGCTGATTCGTAAAACTTTATTACCTTGTCGTCGTTGCCTGCGTGATGCTGGTGTCGAGCTGGAAGAGATTGAAGCGGTGGTCATGGTAGGCGGTTCCACCCGTATGCCACGAGTACGTGAATTGGTAGGTGAGTTTTTTCAGACCGATCCTCTGGTCAGTATTGATCCCGATAGAGTTGTCGCCATTGGTGCTGCCATTCAGGCTGATGTTTTGGCGGGTAACAAACCTGATAGCGAGATGTTGTTGCTGGATGTGATTCCGCTGTCACTGGGTTTGGAAACCATGGGTGGTTTAGTGGAAAAGCTGGTACCACGTAATACCACTATTCCGGTTGCACGGGCGCAAGAGTTCACTACCTTTAAAGATGGTCAGACCGCTATGAGCGTGCATGTATTGCAGGGCGAACGTGAACTGGTCAGTGATTGTCGTTCGTTGGCAAAATTTGAATTGCGTGGTATTCCGCCCATGGTGGCAGGCGCCGCGCGTATTCGAGTTACCTTTCAGATTGATGCCGATGGACTGTTGAGTGTTGTGGCTGAAGAATTGAGTACCCGTGTGAAGAGTCGTATCGAGGTCAAACCGGCCTATGGTTTGAATGAGGCTGAGATCGAGCAGATGCTGCGTGACTCGTTTGATTATGCCAAAGAGGATATGGCGGTTCGAAATCTTCGCGAACAACAGGTCGAGGCTGATCGTGCGTTTGAAGCGGTGAATGCAGCGCTGGCCGCTGATGGCGAAGTGTTATTGTCGGTAGAAGAGCGTGCCAGCATTGATACGGCGCTTGATGTGTTGCAACAAGTTCGTGCGGGTGATCAGATTCAAACGATAAAGCAGGCCATTGATCGCCTGGATCAGGCCACTGCAGATTTTGCTGAGCGGCGAATGGATGCCAGTGTGCAGAAGGTCCTTAAGGGCCATACATTAGACCAATTTCAGAGTTAAGCTTATGACTAAGATTATTTTTCTCCCACATGAAGAGTTGTGTCCAGAAGGGCAGGTGCTTGACGTTGAGCCGGGTGTCACAATCCTCGATGCCTGTCTGGCCAATAATATTCATTTGGAGCACGCCTGTGAAAAATCCTGTGCCTGCACGACCTGCCATATCATCGTCCGTGAAGGATTTGACTCACTTAGCGAGGCCACGGATGACGAAGAAGATATGCTCGACAAGGCTTGGGGGTTGGAACCAGACTCGCGTCTCGGTTGCCAGGCGGTGGTTGCCGATAAAAGTTTAGTGGTTGAAATTCCGAAGTACACTATCAATATGGTCTCTGAAAATCATTGATTTTTATTTTCCAGGGACTTGCCGAATGGGTTGGTGGTTTCTGTTAATTTATTGATTTTAAAAAGGTAATTTGGCGTGGCATTGAAATGGACTGAATCATTAGAAATCGCAATCGCATTGGACGAGGCACATCCAGAGGTTGACCCCAAGGCCGTCCGCTTTACTGATTTGATGACGTGGGTATTGGCTTTGGATGATTTTAACGATGGCCCTGAACATTGCGGCGAGCGAATTCTGGAAGCGATACAAATGGCCTGGATCGAAGAGCGGGAATAATAACCCTGATCTCCACAGGATGATTGTTTGTTGATCGCGAAACGGTTAAAATACGTCAGATTTTTGAGTTAGCACCAACCCGCGATTCACGCGGGTTTGTTCTATCTAAGGAATGGAAATTATATAACGTTTGCAAATGCAAATGGCGTTCTGGTTTGAGGCGCTGAAGCAGAGATGCAAGTTGTCAATGTTATATAACTCTCATTCCCAACCCTATGAAAATGGAGAACTATTGTAATGGCCGTTGAACGTACCTTTTCTATTGTAAAACCTGATGCAGTTGCCAAGAATGTGATTGGTGAAATCTATAGTCGTTTTGAAAAAGCAGGCTTGCAAATTATTGCTGCCAAAATGATTCACCTGACGCGCGAACAGGCGGAAGGGTTTTATGCGGTCCACAAAGAGCGTCCTTTCTTCAATGATCTGGTTAGCTTCATGATCTCTGGCCCAGTAATGGTTCAGTGTCTGGAAGGTGAAAATGCCATTGCTCTGAATCGTGAACTGATGGGTGCGACTAATCCTGAAGAAGCTGAAGCGGGGACTATTCG
>JAJRWO010000173.1 GCA_024276775.1 Gammaproteobacteria bacterium
ACATGACCATTCATACCCGCCGCCCGACTCTTCTCGGCATCACCACTCAACGCATGAGCGGTCATGGCAATGATAGGCAATTGCTTGAAACGACCACCAAGACTGCGAATTTTGTCCGTGGCCAGAAAACCATCCATGACCGGCATTTGGATATCCATCAACACAAGGTCATAGTCATTCTTTTGTACAGCCTTCACTGCCTTTTCACCGTCGTCACGGATGTCGACATCAAAACCTGCCGCACCGAGTATCTCCTTCGCCACTTCCTGGTTGATGTCGTTATCATCCACCAACAGCAGTTTTCGGCCACCAAACCACCACTCCTGATGACCATCAGAGTGCCTGTTACATATTTCACTGCTACGCTCACCCAACATCTGCAATAGGATATTAAACAGCTCGGCGTGCCGAACAGGTTTGGTCATCCAGGCATCCAGTTCTTCCACAGGGGCTACTTGTTGGTTGCCTGTGAGCATCATCAATTTCATATCATGCAGCGCACTATCACTGCGTATGGCGCGTGCCAGCGCCAGGCCATCCATCTCAGGCATCATTAAATCCAGTATGGCAATATCATACGCTTCGCCAGCCGTCGCCGCTGCCAGTAATTGTGCCAGCGCCTCTTTGCCATTCGTGGCAAATCCCGTGTGTGAAACCTGCCATTGTTTTAAGGTTCTTCCCAGCAATATTCGTAACGTTTCGTTATCATCTACCACCAGGATACGCTGCCGGCTGAGTACTTCAGGGATATGTTTGGCCGATTTTCTATCCGTCACAATTTCAAGTGAAAGATCAAAATTAAAGTCAGACCCCAGATTGGGCGAACTCGCCACACGAATCTTACCCCCCATAGCCATGATCAATTTCTGACTAATCGCAAGCCCCAAACCCGTGCCACCATATTTTCGAGTATGAGAACTATCAACTTGGCTAAAGGCAGTGAACAAACGTTTCTGTTGTTCATATGTCATGCCAATACCACTATCCCTGACGCCAAATCTGACTAAGCCATTTTCCAGTCTTGCGACATACACGACAATGTCACCCTGCTCGGTAAATTTAATCGCATTATTAATCAGATTGGTTAGCACCTGACGCAATCGAGTAGGATCCCCGTTGAGTATCCGTGGCAGGTCATCGTCAACCGAGCTGATTAACTCAACCCCCTTTTCTTGTGCCCCGTGAGCAAGCATGGATGCGGTATGTTCTAACAGTTCCTCCAGATCAAACTGAATCGACTCTAACTCAAGTTTGTCTGCCTCAAGTTTGGAAAAATCAAGCACATCATTAATGACTGTCAGCAGCATTTCACCAGAATGCGTAGCCGTATCGACAAAACGCAGCTGCTTTCCATTCAGTTTACTCTTACCCAACAAGTGCAGCATGCCCAGTACACCGTTCATTGGCGTGCGCAGCTCATGACTCATGGCAGCTAAAAACTGGCTCTTGGCCGTTGTTGCCGCTTCTGCCGCTGCCACGGCCTGTTTCAGTTGCCCCTGAATTTGTTTGTGCTCGCTAATATCGCGATAGCTCCATAGATTGCTGCGGCGTGTCTGGCCTTGTTCGTTCTCGAAAAAAATCGGCACATAATCCTGTTCATAAACTCGCCCATTACTCAGCAGAAATTCTCTGCCAACGACGACGGAGACACTGCTTAAACATTCCTGACGCAGTTTCAGCAATACATCAGGCTGCTTAAGCAGGGTCTGGTTCTGCACAAATTCATTTTCACAATCCTCACCCTCGATCATTAACGGCATTTGATCTTTGTCGAACATGTCGCAATAGGTTTGGTTTAGGGCAAAAACATTGCCCGCATCATCTTCCACCAACAGCCCTGCTTGCAGATTTTCAATCAAGCCGTTCATAAAGCTATTGCTGCGTTTCAGTTCCAGGGACGTTTTACGTTGTTCAACCTCTTTGCCAATGGCATTAAAAATCTGGGCACAGGTGCCTATAATTGGCTTTAATAACTCGATTACCGACGCATCATATCCACCGACTCGATTAGCAAGCCCCACCATGCCCAATAACCGTGTTCCCAGATAAACAGGAATCCCAAGAAAACTAGCCAACGGCGGATGGCCACTCGGCACCCCTGAACCATATAAATCATTTGCCGGGTCATTACTGATCACCGCCTCACCACTCTGAATCACATGGCCAAACAGGTTATTCAGGTTGTGAAACTCCAGGCCATCAGCCACATGGCCATCATAAAATTGACGGCTCGTATCATCCCAGGTGATATTGGTCTGGGCAAAGAGTTTTAAATAAGGGCTGCCATCTTCATCTAGCCGTTTCTCGGCAATAAAGCCAAATTCACTCTCTGCCAGATCAAGAATATTCGGCAACATACCTTCAAAAAATTTTAGCGGATTAACCCCGGCGATATAGCTTGACTGAGCATGACTGATGGTTTCAATCAGATGGCGCTGTCTTTGCATTTTCGCTTCATCTTGTTTGCGTTTTGTGACATCACGCATCACAGCAGTAAATAAGCGTTCGCCTCTCACCACTATCGTACTAACCGTCAGTTCAATGGAGAAAACACCGCCATCTTTATGTCGGCCATATAACTCTCGTTCCATACCAATAATCTTTTTATTATCATTCTCATTAAAACGCCGAAGGTAATATTCATGCTCGGCGTGATAAGACTCCGGCATAAGAGTGTTAATATTTTGACCAACGATTTCCTTAGCACTGTAACCAAATATCTGTTCCGCACTCGGATTAAATGTCCTGATCAAACCCGCCTCATCAATCACCACAAGGCCATCAGCCACGGTATTAAAGACACTGCTAAGGTGGTTCTGACTATCTTCTACTCGTATCAATGAGCGTGAAAATTTTGAAAATAAAAGTGCGGCCAGAATAAAAACCAGTACTAACACCGTGGCCGACAAAGACAAGTCCCGTTCGATACGTTTTTTACGCACCAGCAATGCCTTGTCCAGCTGTAAAATAACCGTTTCATAGAACTGAAATGTGGCGTCTATCGCCTGACTGCCCATCTCAAACAGCTGGCTGACTGATGTTGTTTCATGATTTCCAGCTAATTGATATGTCGTTACGAATACTTGAAAAGTATCAATTATTTTTATAAGGGTATTTGCCGGCAACTCAAGCATATTTTCGCGTTGCGGATTTTGTTCACCCCATTTTTCAATTGCATGCAGCAGTTTTTCATTATTACGTTTGACATGATCCATCAAAATTGCAAGTTCTACCCCTGTTTGCTCATCAACCTGACCGGTTGCAGCGACAGCACTACTACGACCACGAAGCTTGCCAAGCTCTTCACTAAGCATTGGTAAACGGGATACGGCAATATCCACTAATGAATGCACCCCCATGTTAGAGTCATAAATCAGGTTGGAGTTTTCTGCAACAATACCGATCAAGTGAGTAATACTGGAGATTAGGTGAGAATGCCTGGCAAATAATTCATCTGGAGATAAGGCAAAGATCTGTCCTTTAAGTCGCCGCCATTCTTCGCTGATGGTATTAACCTGGGTTAGAACTCCAAGCGCATCAACCTGAGCAAGCTGAGATATACTGCGGTCTACTTCATTGGCTGCGTCAAGACAAGCCCCATGAAGACTGGATGTTTCCTGCCTATAAACAGTGCAAAGTCCACGATGCAACGCTAATTTTTCCAGTAGGGGGCGCATGGTGTTGATTAATTCAACACCCTGGCGCTCCTGCTCAATAATACGAATACCTTTGAAGTTATCTGATAACAACAAACTGCCCAAAACCAGGATCAGAAATAGAAAGCCGCCAAAGGTAATGCTTAATTTTAATTGACTACTTACCACGGCTGGATAATATTTTTTGCTCATATAAAAAATATTATTACGTGGCTGAAAAACGTTCTAACGAATGGATGATGCCGCGCATTTTTTCATCAATCGTCATACCTTTTTCAAGATTCTCCAGCGACCTGTCGACGCCATCCTGAACAACATCTAATAACAATACCTCCTGATCTTCCGTCAAACCATAACTCAGGAATGATTCTTCCACACGCTGCATGACCTCATCCATAATTTTCATCGAGGTCTTTTTTTGCTGC
>JAJRWO010000174.1 GCA_024276775.1 Gammaproteobacteria bacterium
CCCTCAGGCAGTTTGATGTCAGACAGATGCACCGCTTCACCCAGTTCCAGCGCAGACACATCCGCTTCAAGATATTCTGGCAACTTGCCCGCCGGACAGCTCACTTCAACCGTTGTCAGTTGATGCGTCACAATACCGCCGGCCTTAACACCTGGGGCGACATCACCACCAATACAATGCACAGGCACTTGAACTTTAATGATAGAATTTTCATCAACGCGCAGAAAGTCCACATGCATAATGACAGGCTTGTAAGGGTGCCACTGGATATCCTTCAAAATAACCTTTTCAGACTTACCGGCAATATTCACATCCAGGATGTGCGAAAAGAAAGCTTCATTCTCAACCTGTTTCTGCATGACATGGTGCACCAAACTAATGCTCTGGGCAGGCTTATTAGCCCCGTAAATAACGGCTGGAAACCGCCCCGTCCGACGCAGGCGGCGGCTCGCTCCTTTCCCCTTGTCTGCACGTGGTTCGGCATCAACCAAAAAATTTTCAACACTCATTTTACTATCTCTCAATTACCGTTAATGTACACCTCACCCGCGACCAGGCTTGGCATGGATTGCAGCCCTGACAACCAGACCCACAAATTCTTTGTTTCATCTCTCTTGCTTATTCTACAAAGAGTGAGCTGACAGATTCTTCGTTGCTAATACGGCGAATAGTTTCAGCCAATAACTCAGCCAGACTCAACTGGCGAATTTTGCTACACGCCTGAGCTTCAACAGTTAAAGGAATGGTGTCGGTGACCACCAGCTCGTCCAACTGTGACACTTCAATAGTACTCACCGCTGAACCGGACAGTACCGGATGCGTACAATAAGCAACGACCTTGGTCGCGCCACGCTCTTTCAATGCATCGGCAGCCTTACACAGGGTTCCGGCAGTATCGACCAAGTCATCCACCAATACACAGGTACGTCCGTCAACATCACCAATGACATTCATTACCCGCGCCTCATTGGCTTTGGGGCGACGTTTATCGATAATGGCCAGATCAGCATCATCAAGCAGTTTGGCCAGCGCACGCGCACGCACAACACCGCCAACATCGGGGGAAACCACAACCATACTGTCACCTGTCTTGTGACGCCAGATATCCCCTAGCAAAATCGGCGAGGCATAGATATTATCCACTGGCAGATCGAAAAACCCCTGAATTTGATCGGCATGCAGATCAACCGTCAACACGCGACTTGCGCCACTAACGGTAATCATATCCGCCACCAAACGCGCAGAAATCGGCACACGTACCGAGCGAGAACGCCTGTCCTGGCGCGAATAGCCAAAATAGGGGATAACCGCGGTAATACGCTCTGCCGATGCACGGCGCATAGCGTCAATCATGACGCATAGTTCCATCAGGTTATCGTTAGTAGGTGCGCAGGTAGACTGAACGATGAAAACATCACGACCGCGAACATTTTCCATCACCTCAACCATGACTTCGCCATCGCTGAAGCGACCAACGACGGCCTTACCAAGTGACGTTTCCAGATGTTTAACCACGGCTTGGGCAAGCAAAGGGTTGGCGTTGCCAGTGAACACCATCATCCTATTGTCGGACACGGATTTTAACCTCTCTTAACGCTTCTGCTCACTGGAAAATATGGCTGGGGTGCCAGGATTCGAACCTGGGAGTGCAGGGATCAAAACCCTGTGCCTTAACCACTTGGCCACACCCCAATATTTTAAACTTTTCTCTCGTCTGAATTCGTTTCCAAGGCCAGCCGATCCAACAATGGAGATCGATTTAAGCCCTTGGCAACAAAACCACACCATTGTCGCGGCAACTGTTGCAATACAAGATCCGCATCCGCCTCGCTGACAAACGCAGCAAATACACAGGCACCTGTACCACTCATTCGGGGCTGGCCATGTTGAGACAACCAATTCATTGCCTCATCTACCTCTGGGAAGCGCGCTCGCACCACCTCTTCACAGACATTTAGGCCTTGCCCTTCGAGAAAGGCAGGCATTTTGAGGCTTTGTGCGTCCCGTGTCAATTCCGGAATAGCAAAAATTTCTACAGTTGAGACATGACAAGCAGGTATCAACACCACAAACCAGGGTTCATCCAGCTCAATCGGCTGTAAATTTTCACCCACACCCTCGGCCCAGGCGGCCTGACCATGAACAAACACTGGCACATCCGCACCCAGTGTCAAGCCCAGTTCCGCAAGCCGGCGAACCGAAAAACCTAAACCCCATATTTGGTTCAAAGCCACCAACGCAGTGGCTGCATCAGAACTGCCGCCCCCAAGACCCGCACCCATGGGCAGTTGTTTATTGATACGAATATCCACCCCCAGCGATGTACCGGCCAACCGCTGCAAACTGCGGGCGGCACGAACAGCCAGGTCGTCGGCCTCGGCCACACCGTCGACGTCGGTCAAGCGCCGAATCACGCCATCTTCACGGACGGAAAAATCAAGCTCGTCACAGCAATCAATAAACTGAAACACCGTTTGCAGCAAATGATAACCATCGGCACGCCGTCCTGTAATATGCAAAAACAGGTTGACTTTGGCTGGCGCAGGCCATGACACAGGCAACCTCAACCCCCCTTTTCAGATTCAATAACAGGCAGATGCCAACGGTCTATTACCAGCCTGGCCCGTAATCGGGGGTTTTCCAGTACCAGCTTGCGCGGTAACTCAAACCCATCGACATCAAGATAATCACGATAAGAGATTCGCCAGCCAGACTGCTGCAGAGACGCGAGTCGGCCAACCTCATTAAAAACATGCTGACTCACCGAACCCGGCTCAGGCATTCCCCGCAACCAATATTTAAGCCCTTGCACGGGTATATACCAGCCTAGCTGTTGCTGCATCAAGGCTTCGGCCGAGGTTGCCGTTAGCGCCGAATGTTTGGGCATTTCGATGACCGCGTGACCCTCATGCCCAAACAGACGTGCAGCACCCTGACCAAAAGCACCTGACAGTTGAATATCATAACGATCACCCTCCTGCCGCCAACGCAGTGAGGCACTCCAACTTTCGTTGTTGGCATCATCTTTAATCGCCAATCGACCGCTGAATGACCAGTGCTGTAGCTGCTGCAACTGCTGCTGACGCTCGGACCAATCAAATTGTGGTGCCAGACCAACTCGCGGTGCAGTGACACAACTACTCAGGCCAAACACAGTCAAGCCAACCAACAAAGCAGCCAAGGCCTTTCCACCCCAGCGGGCAGGCAAACTCATCAACATTATTGTTCTAACCGTTTAATCGTATCCAACAAGGCACTGCTCTCTGGTGACAATTCCAGCGCTTTATGCCAGATATCCCGCGCCCCATCTTTATCCCCCTTAACCCACAACACCTCGCCCAAATGCGCCGCTACCTCAGAATCTGGATTGACTTGCATCGCCTTTTTGAGATAGATCAATGCCGCCGCCAGCTTGCCCTGACGATATAACACCCAACCCATGCTATCCATGATGTAAAAGCTCTCGGGCCTTAACGCCAAGGCACGCTTTATATAGCCATAGGCCTCGTCCAACCGGTTGGTGCGATCTGCCAGGGTGTAACCCAGCGAATTCAAGGCATCAACATGATCTGGTTCACGTTCCAGCACTGATAGCAGGTCACGCTCAAGCCAATCGATACGCCCCAATTTTTCTGCCACCATGGCGCGCGCATATAACAGTTCAGAATGATTAGGCGACTCATTCAACGCATGGTCATAAACCGCCATCGCCGCTTCAAAATGGCCAACATCACGCAAAATCTCACCTTCCGCCAAATACAGCCGCAACTGCTGGCCTGCACTGCGTGGTTGAGCCGCTTGCAAATGCGCACGCGCGGTATCGACATCACCTTGACGGGCATACAATAAAGCACTGCGAATCTGAGCATTGAGATAGTTTCCACCGCGACCAACCGTGCCATACCAACGGATGGCACGAGAGTAATTTTCTTTATCCTCTTCTATCTGCCCCAGGTAATAACCGGTTTCATCCAAGCGCACCGCTCGATCATTCAGGCTCAGAAAATAGCCCTGCGCCTCATCCACCTGACCAATTCGCAACGCCACCAAACCAGCGGCAAACAAAATATCGTTATTTTCCGGTTCCCGCTTCAACACCTTGCGAAAATGCGTTAATGCCTCTTCAGGCTGTCCGACAGCAACCAGCATTCGACCATAGGCAATGCGCAATACCATGTCCTTGCTATTGTGCCCGACAGCCTGGCCCAGATATTCCAGTGCAGCCAATTCACGATTACTCGCCTGTAATATCCGGGTGCGCAAAATCACTGCCTGAGACCAATCAGGCTTTTTTTGCAATAATTCATCAATCGTTTGCTCAGCCTTATCCAGTTTGCCAGCGCGCAACGCCAGTTGGGCATAAGCGAATAAACCTGCATTATCATCCGGGTGTCGTTCAATAAAGCGCTGCATCACCTTGAGTGCACCGCTTTTATCCTCTTCACGCCCTAACAAGCGCATCATCATCAGATAACGGGGTTTTTCACCCACCGCTGATTGTTGCACCACTTGCTCAAGCGACGCCAACGCGGCATCATAATCACCCGCCTTAAGCAGCAAAGCCGTCAACATCTGCCTCGCACTAACATTACTCGGATCAAGTTTAACGAGCAGCTTGCCCAGTTTCATCGCCACCCGATACTCACGCGCAAACACAGCAACCTGGGCCGCCCGTTCAACCAGTCGAGGATCCTGAGTCTGTTTTGCCAGACGCGCATAGTATTCAACCGCAACCGGATACTGAGCCCGCTGTAGCGCAACCTCGGCAATGAACAAATCATTGAGTAATTCCGGCGTCAATTCGATATCGGGTAAAACAGGCTCCATCACCGCCTGTTGAAACGCCACTTCCACGCCTCGCGGCGCCTGCTGCGAGGTTGTTGCACAGCCCGAAAGGATTGATATTGCTAGTAAAGATCCGAGAAATAATTTAACAGGTTGCATCCTGCCCTCCATCACGCGCCACACAGCAGCGCTTGAAAATTCGTATACGGCTAGTCTACCCGGTTGCCAGACCAAGCCAAAATATTAACTCTAACTGCTTGCTATGCTTGCCATTCTGGCGCATTTACAGCAGAATCGCTCATCTATTTGATTCACTAATATGCAGTAAAGTTTCAATGAGCCTGCTCGCTGTCGGAATAAATCACAAAACTGCGCCGGTCGATATTCGGGAACGCGTTTCTTTCGCCCCCGAACATTTGACCGATGCGCTCCATGAACTCACTTCCACCCACGCAGTGAGCGAGGCCGCGATTCTATCGACTTGCAACCGCACTGAACTGGTTTGCTGCAGCAATGAAATCAATGGTAATACAGTTATCGGCTGGCTTGAGCATTACCATAAACTCAGCGCCGATGAAGTCCGCCCTTACATTTATATTCACCCGGAGCAGATGGCCGTCCGCCACATGCTGCGTGTTGCCAGCGGCCTGGACTCCCTAGTATTGGGTGAGCCGCAAATTTTAGGCCAAATCAAAGACGCCTACAGCAAAGCCAGGCAAGCCGGCACCATTGGCAAAATGCTCAACAAACTGTTCCAACACACCTTCTCGGTGGCTAAACAAGTGCGTACCGACACAGCGATCGGTTCCAGCCCGGTGTCCGTCGCCTTTGCTGCGGTCAGCCTGGCGAAACAAATATTCAGCAATATGAAAGAACACACCGCCATGCTAATCGGCGCTGGCGAAACCATTGAATTGGCTGCGCGCCACCTGCATTCGACCGGCATAGGACGCATTATCATTGCCAACCGTACCGTCGAAAAAGCGCACACAGTTGCTGAAGAGTTTGGCGGTTACGCCATCGCCCTGAGCGAAATTCCGACTCACTTGGCCGAAGCCGATATTATTATCTCCTCCACCGCCAGCCAATTACCAATTCTGGGCAAAGGTGCAGTGGAAAGTGCCATCAAACAGCGCAAACGCCGCCCCATGCTGATGATCGACATCGCTGTACCCCGCGATATTGAACCCGAGGTCGGTGAAATGGAAGATATTTACCTCTACACCGTCGACGACCTGAAAGAAATCATCGAGGAAGGCCTGAAATCACGCCAGGAAGCCGCAGCACAGGCAGAAGAGATTATCGACACCCAGGTCAGCCATTTTATGGGCTGGCTACAATCGTTAAATTCTGTCGATACCATCCGTCAATTCCGCGATCATGCCAACAGCATTCGCGACAACGAAGTTGCCAAAGCCATGCAGATGCTTAGCAATGGCGCCAGCGCCGAAAAAGTATTGCAGAAACTGGCCCATAACATGACCAATAAATTTACTCACGCACCCAGCACCCAGATGCGTCAAGCCGGTTTTGATGGCCGCGACGAACTTCTGAATGCAGCGCACCTGCTCTTTCAACTCAAAAACTCAGACAACTAACTCACGTGAAAGCATCCATTCGTGCCAAATTGGAGAACCTCTCCGAAAGGCTACAAGAGATCAGTGCACTGCTGTCCGACCCGGGCACCATCACCGATCAAAATAAATTCCGCACCCTGTCGCAGGAATATGCCGAATTAGAACCCATTATCGCCTGTTTTAACAAGCACCAACAGGCCGAAAAAGATATCAAAACCGCGCAAGAGATGATGTCCGAGCCAGACATGAAGGAGCTGGCCGAAGATGAATTCAAGTCAGCCAAAAGCCTACGTCACCAATTGGAAAATGAGCTGCAAACACTACTACTGCCAAAAGACCCCAACGACGACAAAAACATCTACCTTGAAATTCGTGCCGGCACTGGTGGCGACGAGGCCGCCATTTTCTCCGGCGATCTGTTTCGCATGTACTCACGTTATGCCGAACAACAAGGCTGGCAGGTCGAGATTATAAGCGAGAGCAATGGCGAACATGGCGGCTATAAAGAAATTATTTCACGCATCATCGGCCGCGGTGCCTACTCCAGGATGAAATTTGAGTCCGGCGCCCATCGCGTTCAGCGCATACCGGAAACCGAATCACAGGGCCGCATTCATACCTCGGCTTGTACTGTTGCCGTGATGCCTGAAGCAGACGAGCTGGAAGAAATTACCATTAATCCATCTGACCTCAAAGTCGACACCTTCCGCGCCTCGGGTGCCGGTGGCCAGCACGTCAATAAAACCGACTCAGCCATCCGCCTAACCCACCTGCCTTCTGGTATCGTCGTCGAATGTCAGGATCAACGCTCGCAACACAAAAACCGCGCCAGCGCCATGTCTCTGCTGCAAGCCAAACTCAACTCACAACAGCGTGACAAGGCTGCCGATGAACAAGCCAGCACCCGTCGTGAACTGGTGGGCAGTGGTGACCGCTCAGAGCGTATCCGCACTTACAACTACCCCCAAGGCCGCGTGACCGACCATCGCATCAACCTGACCTTATACAAGCTGGATGATATTATGACCGGCGGTTTGGCTCAAATCATCGACCCGCTCACCAACGAATACCAGGCTGATCAGTTGGCCGCCATGGGTGATGGATAATGCGGTGAGCAAAATCAACAGCATTGCCAGCATTTTGGCACATGCCAAAACCAAAATCGATGCCATTGACGCTGAAGCACTGCTGGCGCACATATTAGAAAAAGATCGGAGTTACTTTCGCACTTGGCCCGAGCGAGAAATCGAAAAATGTCCTCTCAAGCAGTTCCAGCAATTAGTCAATCGCCGCGTCAATGGCGAGCCGCTGGCCTACCTGACCGGCTGGCGTGAATTCTGGTCACTATTATTACAGGTTAGCCCCGCCACCCTGATTCCGCGCCCGGAAACCGAACAACTAGTAGAGCAAGCATTGAACAGGATTCCAACAGAGGCTCATTGGCACATCGCCGACCTTGGCACCGGCTCTGGCGCCATCGCCCTGGCCATTGCCAGCGAACGACCCAACTGCCATGTCGTTGCCACCGACATTAGCGCAGACGCCTTGGCCGTTGCCCAAGCCAACGCCCAGCGGCTCGACATTAACAACATAACATTCCGCCAAGGCAATTGGCACACAGCACTCAATACTGAAAAGCAATTTCAGCTGATTGCTTCCAATCCACCCTATATTGATGCCAATGACAAGCATCTGCAACACGATGGCCTGCCGCACGAACCACAAAATGCCCTGACACCCGGCAGCGACGGCTTAACAGCCATCCGTATCATCATCAAGCAAATGAAAAATCATCTTTGCCAGCCCGGCTGGATACTGCTGGAGCATGGCTATAATCAAGGCCAGGCAGTGCGTGACCTTTTAAATCAACAAAATTACAGCGAAACTCACACCCTAAAAGATCCCGGCAATAATGAACGCCTGAGTATCGCCAGAAAAATCAGCTAACCCACAAGTCGCCACGTTAGCATTAACCACAAAATTCAAAAAAGAAAAAATAAAGAAAGAATATGGACATACTTAAACTCCCCAGGCCTTTGGTTAATAACATCCTGACTCAGGCACAACACTCGCCAGAGAATGAAATCTGCGGCCTGATTGGCGGCCACAACCATATTGGCCAACATTGCTATCCCATCAATAATGCTGCCACCGATCAACGCCATCGTTACCAAATTAATCCCAAGGAACAAATCGATGCCATGCGGAAAATGCGTGAAAATAATGAGCAACTCATCGCCATCTATCACTCACATCCACATACCCCGGCACGACCATCCCACACCGACCTCAACGAGGCAGAATACCCTGAAGCCGCTTATTTGATTGTGTCGCTTAACACAGTGGGTGTGTTAGAAATAACAGCCTTTCGCATCAAAGATAAACAGGCCTATGCGATAACCCTTGAACTGACATAAAAGCCCACCGGCGGCGATCAGAACATCCAAATAAAAACCAGATCAGGGCACCATTTGTAAATACTATATAATTTCCATTCCTGATGTGTCGCCGCCAACCATAAGTTGTTCCGTACTGATAAAATATCAAGCGTTCACTAAAAGGTCATGTTATGAGTGCCAGGCTCCATTTTATTTTTCTCTTTTTTATAGCGATAGCTGTTTCTTTTGTTCCCGCTCTGCATTGGCCATTTAACTGGCTGGCAACATACTTCCACGAATTGAGCCATGGTTTAGCTGCTTTGTTGACCGGTGGAAATATTGAATACATTGAACTTCACCTTCAAGGGTCTGGTTTATGCGTGACGACTGGTGGCTGGCAAATAGCGATTGCTTTTGCGGGTTATTTTGGTGCGATATTCTGGGGTGTTGCTATTTATAAAGCAGTCGCCGTGATAGACATTAAAACGTCTCGATTATTAGTCGGCGCACTATTAGCCACTCTATTGATAACCGCTATATTATGGGTTAAAGATATAACAACATTTATAATTATAACAATCATTTTTATAGTATTTTGTGGAATTCTAAAATATGGCCATGGCCTTTTATTGAAAACAATAATGCAATTTTCAGGTTTGTATGTGTTAAGTGATGCCGCTCGCTCCCCCTTCGCTTTGCTTGATGGACAAGCCAAAGGGGATGGTGCTAGCCTTGCAACATTAACCTGGATACCCGAGATAATATGGATTTCTTGTTGGATGTTAGTGTCTGTTATTGGGTTTTGGATGGTTTGGCCGGCAAAGGGCGAAAAAGAAACTCATTCATAAAAAACCCAGCGCCTCTAGATGAGCAGGCTCAGCATCATGATCATGAGCAATGCCATCACTCGTTCCGGTTTTTTCAAGTAACGCGTTGAGGCAAGGAACTGAGGGTCTTTAAGGAAGCGGAAACCGCGTTCAACGCTTTGTTGATCTTGTTTGTAGCGGCGCTTTAACACTTCTTCATCCAGTTCGGTGTTATCCTGCTGATTGGCTGCTAAAATAAAGCAGCTTTTCCGCCTTAGCCTAATACTTCTTTCCTCATATTGTAGACGCAATCCCGCTCTCTATTTTCCAAACAAAATAATCCGGCTCAGCCTCTTTTGCTGGAC
>JAJRWO010000175.1 GCA_024276775.1 Gammaproteobacteria bacterium
AACGATAAATTTATATTTTTCGCCACGGGTAACCACAACTTCTTTGCCTGGCTTGCCATTAATATCAAAGCCTATATCAAGCCCCTGACCAAAAAATGGATGCTCATTCGACTTCACTGAAGACGTTACCAAAAAGGTATTGGGATCAGTCGGTATGTCTAACTTACGCTTAGGCACAACGACAGGCGCTGATGCAACCGGACTCACAGAAGGTGACACATCAACCTTCTTTGGCTGCGACACAAGCTCTGGCTCTAGACTAACCCCAACATCAGCAGTCGTGGAACCCACTGTTTGTTCTGGCGTCATTTCTGTTTTCTTCTCAGTGGTCGTACCACCACAGCCCACCAAAATAGCAGCAATTGCTACTGATAGGATCGTATACTTTGGTTTCATCTTCGTCACCCTCGACAGTAAATTCTTATGACTTACCGCTGACTTATCCATATTCGATGTCAGCCCGATTTTCCCCCACTTAGACTGAGAAGGCCGCCATAAGGCGGCCATCTCATTAAATTGCCAGTGAGACAGAATCACTAGAAGATAACGGTTATCTCCATGGATTCTTTAGCGTCGCCTCACTCAAAGGTGGCTGCCAATCTGCTGGCTTTGGCTTAGAGTGACACTTTTTGCATGACTTAGTCGTGATAGGAAACGATACCTTGCCATGACAAACACCACACTTCTGACCCAGCAGGATTGCGGACATATTGATCTGATTAGCACCCTTCTGCGGAATAAAGATCGCTGGATGACAATTAGAACAAGACAACCACTCAGTATGCTGGCGATGGGGAAAAACAACGTCAGGCACTGATGCCTTAACAGGACGATGAATGTCCATATCCATAACAAAAGGCTCTTCTGATGAATCAATACGATCCCAGCGAGGGGCTATCTTCTTTTCATCAATCGCCTTTACCCAATCAACATAGTTACCAAAGTCACTGGGTGGCAGGCCTTCGTATGCCTCCAAAGGCGGCATCAAAACGAAAGTACCTTCGTTCTCTGTGTCATGAATGCCATCCTCTGGTGGCGGCGGATTCCTCATTTTGTCTTTTTTCAGGTTGCGGTTAAAGTCATTCGCACCAGAAACCTGGGCAAGACGGATAACCTCCTCAACAGGCGCCGCCACTTCATTAACAGGATTATACTCAGGCGCATAATCCAGGGGCATGTCTTCAACACCCCCGGCATGAATTTCAACAAAACCTTGCGAACATGCAGGGCCGGAAATTGCCAATGTCAGGGCGAAACCTAGAAATACACTTTTGCTACGTAGTTTCATATTGTCCGTCTCCCTTATTTTTCAACAGGCTTGTAGGCTGGCGCGATCAGGCGCTGCACCGTACTGCCATGAAAATGAGTCGGCGTCCCCGGTATCCCTGAATGGCACATCGCGCAGTTTTCTACAGACCAAGCAATTTCCCCGTTGTGGCATGCACCACAAAATTTACCATCGATGATTTTAGCCATTGTAATTTTGTTGCCACCTGCCTTGAATTGAAAACCAAGATCGGCATGGCAAACCTTACAGCGAAAACGAATGCGATGAAACCAATGTGGAAAAACCACAGGACGTATTCCCGCCGCATCGGCGTAGTTATTAATAACGACATCAGCGTACTCGGCATGTACTGTTTGGGGCAATGCAAACGCGGCTAACCACGTCATCGCTCCGAGCAGGACATATCTCCATTTACTATGCTTGGTCACACGTGACATAGCGAAAGCTCTCCTCAAAAATGAAAAAAATCTGAAATTTTTCTGAAATTTTATTGTTTTTAAAGCCAATCCCACACATCAAAAACGACGCATTAGGCGAAAGTATAGCAAATCATAATCGCGACCGTCGGTCTCAGTCAATCGATAACTCACACTTGTATCCATTTTTCCTAACATATACGACAACCGGTTTTCCCAATCAGACCGATCGATCGCCCCTTCAGTAGACGCTTTGGATACAGTATAATCTGATGAAAACTGTAACTTAGGCACGCCCAGCATTCGATAATGCTGAAATCTCACCTGCCCTGTTGATGTTGTCGAACCACTTTCAACAATAACCGCAGCCATATCATTCCTCACCCGCACGTACTGTACCGTAATATTGCCGGTAATAGAACTCCTCCGACCCAAGTCTTGGTCACGGCTCAGCTGTAGATTAACCAACTGCTGCTCAAATTCACTCTCTATGCTCGCACCAGCCTCATCTTTCGCGCTTGTATTTCTTGAATCAGACAACGTCAGCTGCGCCAAACTGTTACCCCCCCAAGCCTGTTGATTAAACGAAAGTGACGTTGAGTGATCTATCCGCACCAATGAGCTAGACGCCAGCACCTCACCCGTAGCACCGACATAACCTAATGCTTGATTTATATTCAGGCGCAGCGAAGTCATCGACGTTCGCTCGGCAGGCCACCATGTTCGCACCAAGTTATGACCTAGTGTAAATGACCAATCATATACATCATCATACACATCAACATTATGAACAAGGTCACCATCCAGATAGGCTTGATACATAAAACCATAAATCTCAGCTAAATCAGTCTGGTATAATAAACCGGCAGCCTGCCGATGAACATCATCCTGCACACCACTCACATCCTGATACAGCGACGAAAAACTGGCATCCAAACGCAAATTTTGACTGACCTGATAAAATATACCCGAATTTATTGCCAGATTCGAAATGTCAGACCCCGAAACACTGCCGCTACTACCCGCCGAGGAAAAAACCCTCACAGCCGCAGTAATACTCAAGGGATAATCATCCGGTCGCCAAAAAGCATTACTCGACAACTGTGTCATATCATAGTTCGTTAAGCGCTTGTCCATGGCCAAAGGATCCAGAAATGAACGTTCATAATCATAATAACTAACTTTACTGTCCAGGCGAAAATTCCGCACGGGATAATAAAAATGACTTAAATCCAATATCAAACTTTCATTGAGCCGCTCAGAGAGGGACTGCTTATTTGTTTGCAAGGTTCCTCGCGCCATCAGACGCTGCTTAGACTTGCGCAAATCAACTTCAGCCCCGAGCGTTTCATCATCATACTGGCCGCTACCACTGGTTGATTCCCAGTTGCGAAAATCATAATTAAAACGCAAACGGCCGCCATTTCGCATCAAAACACTCTGCCTCAAACCCAGATACTTCGTGGAATACTCTTCCCCCACAAAAGTAATCGGCATCAAACCTGCCGCCGCTGTATCGACCCGGCTATCGGTTAGTTGCAGGTTCAAACCAAATGGCGTGCGACTCTGTGGCAATACATTTAAACCTAAATCACCTGTAATTAACTGGGAGTTAACCGTAGATTGTAAATTTGCCCCCGTTGATTTGGATGAATCCTGAGTTAAGTTCAAGCCAAAACTCGCGGTTGCCAGCCAAGGCTCAC
>JAJRWO010000176.1 GCA_024276775.1 Gammaproteobacteria bacterium
AAAATCAGTGGGATCAAGCCATCCACGTCCTTGGCCAGCTATGCAAAAAACACAATGTCGACCTGATCAGCATTGGCAACGGCACCGCCTCACGCGAAACCGACAAGTTGTCCGCTGACCTGATTAAGCTGCACAAAGAACTGAAAATGACCAAAATCATGGTTTCAGAAGCAGGGGCATCGGTTTACTCCGCCTCTGAACTGGCCTCGCGTGAATTTCCGGATCTGGATGTCTCCATCCATGGCGCTGTCTCCATTGCCCGCCGCCTGCAGGATCCACTGGCTGAGCTGGTTAAGATCGAACCCAAGGCCATCGGTGTCGGCCAGTACCAGCATGATGTTAATCAGCGCCAGTTGGCCCGTTCACTGGAGGCGGTCATCGAAGATTGCGTCAATGCCGTTGGTGTTGATGTTAATACCGCTTCGGCGGCACTGTTAGCCCAAATTGCCGGCCTTAACACCACCTTGGCACAGAACATCGTCGATCACCGTGACCTCAACGGTACCTTTAAAAACCGTAGAGAATTGCTCAAAGTCACCCGCCTCGGCCCCAAAGCCTTTGAACAAGCGGCAGGCTTCCTGCGCATCATGAATGGCAACAACCCGCTCGATGCCTCCGCCGTCCACCCTGAAGCCTATCCACTGGTACAGCGCATTGCTGAATCTAGCAGCAAGGATGTCCGTGGCGTGATTGGTGACAGCGGCTTTCTGAAAAAACTTGATCCCAAACAATTCACTGACGAACAATTCGGTGAACCCACCGTGCGTGATATTCTAAGCGAGCTGGATAAACCCGGCCGCGACCCACGCCCGGAGTTCAGTACCGCGACCTTTAAAGATGGCATCGAAAAAGTCGCCGACCTGAAAGAGGGCATGATACTCGAAGGTGTAGTCACCAACGTCACCAACTTTGGTGCTTTCGTCGATGTTGGCGTGCACCAGGATGGTTTGGTGCATATCTCTGAGCTGGCCGACAAGTATGTCAGCGACCCGCGTGACGTCGTCAAAGCAGGCGCGGTGGTCAAGGTGCGGGTGCTGGATGTCGATTTAAAACGTCAGCGCGTCGCCCTAACCATGAAGAAACAATCTGACGGCGGCGAACGCATTAAAGAAGAACGGGCAGCTAACCCGCCATCTGGCGGCAATCGACCACAAAAACAGCGCCAACCTCAGCCGCAACAGGGCACAATGGCAGCCGCATTTGCCAACCTGAAACGCTAAATTCTGCAAGTACCTGTACTGACAGCCCCTAGTGAATAACAAAAGGATTCATCATGAGCCAACTCACCCCAACTCAACTCAGCGGCATCAATCAGATGTCGGCTGAACAGCGTTATGACGTTTTCATCAGCACACTGCTAACACAGCAAGAAGTGTGGGGGCTTTCCAGTGACAGCGGCTGGTTGATCCTGCCTGACGAAGACGAAGAGCACCTGCCTGTCTGGCCTCATGCACAGCTGGCACAGGGGTGGGCAATGGGAGACTTTGCTGACTGCCAGCCCAAGGCAATCACACTGGATGACTGGCTTGATAAATGGCTGCCCGGCATGATTGAGGATGGCTTATTGATTGCCGTTTGCCCGGGAGTCGACAACGATAGCATCATCATTGCGGCTGATGAGCTACTGGACGAACTTCGCGAAGCGGGTAAGGAACAATGAACAACTCAACATCCTGGACAACAGCCAAGTAATCAGACAGCCGCTAATAATCGACCTTACCTCTAAGCGCCTTCTGTTTACCCTGCCGGGTCTTACTGTCCATACGCCGCTGCTGCGAACCTCGGGTCGGCTTGGTGGCCTTGCGCTTTTTCTGTACCACCATGGCCTGACGGATCAGCTGCGCCAATCTTTGCAGCGCATCTTCACGGTTTTTATCCTGGCGACGAAACCGCTGAGCCTTAATAATAATCACGCCATCAGCGGTAACATGATGATCTTTAAACGATAACAGTTTCTCTTTATAACTCTGCGGCAGAGATGATGCCTTAATATCAAAACGCAGGTGCACAGCAGATGAGACTTTGTTGACGTTCTGACCGCCTGCACCTTGAGCGCGAATAAAACGCATCTCTATCTCATCAACACTAATAATAATTTGACTGGAAATCTGCAACATGGCGGAATCACCGTCCCTCATATGATTTAACGCAAATAATACGGGATTTTATCCCTTCTATGGGTTATAGTCCCAAGGCTTACATTGGGTCAAGCTGGCTTTCTTGGAACACCTGTTTTCGGCATCTCTACTGAACCCTCTGCTTCATCCACCTGCACGCGAATACTTTACGTTTTAATACATTTTTTAGGATTCAAATATGAACACTGGTACCGTTAAATGGTTTAACGAATCAAAAGGCTTTGGCTTTATTTCTCCAAAGGATGGCAGCAATGATCTCTTTGTCCACTTCAGCGCCATTGGTGGTGACGGTTTCAAAACCCTCACTGAAGGCCAAACGGTTAGTTACCAGGTTGAAACAGGCCCTAAAGGCCTGCAGGCAGCACAGGTCATGCCCGATTAATGAATGACACCACAGCCCCGCCCATTGAAGTGGGGCTATTTTTTCGCCGCTCTTAATTATTTTAAGCAGCACCAAACCAAACGATTTGCCACGAGGAACGCCGCCATGAAAAAACTGTTTGTTGGTAATCTACCAGCCAGTACTAAAGACAATGATGTTATCGAGTTGTTTTCTCAATTTGGCAAGGTGCGTTCTCTTAAACTTGCTTCCGATGTTTTTACCAGTCAATGCAAAGGCTTTGGCTTTATCGAAATGGAAGGCCATGAAGCCCGCGCTGCAATTGCCGGCCTGGACGGCAAAGACTTTAACGGCAAGCCATTAAAGGTCAATTTTGAAGTCCCAAAAAAGTCACGCGGACGCAGATAGTTAACATTTCATCGCTCACCCAACAGCTTAATCAGTACACACATAACCGGCCATTCAGCGCCGGTTTACTGACCATTCCTGCAAAAATATACGCAAAATGTCAGGCCATAAATCCCAAGACCTTAATATTGAAGCCAAGGTGGCGATATACTCCATACGACCCGCTCATCACCCTGCTATTATTTAATCGGGGTTTATAGCTATATCAACATAGATACATAATAATTCACACCACTGCGAGGGAGCACCCAGTGATAGAACAAGCAGATCCTGGCAAGGAAATCAGGGCCTTAGAGGAAAAACGCGAGACACTCGAACGCGCCATTAAAATCGCCCTTAACATTGAGCAGCTACACAAAAGTCTTGAAGCCACACTGCAAATGGGACAGCCCAGCGCTGATATTCCTGAAGAAGCATTGACTATCTTTGAAAGCCTGGAAAGCTCTACCCACGGCATGCCCTTGGAGAAACTCAAGCAAAACCTGGCCTCACTCGAACAAGCAGTCAAATCCAAGTTAGCGGGCATTCTTGAGGTCGCCGAAATGGATGATGACGCGCTGCTTGCATCCGACCCTATCACCACCCACAAGCTACTCAACAACTTCCGTAAACTGGCCCAAACAGCCGTCGCTCTGCGCGTATTGCTACACAGCCGTGGCGAAACCACTGACGCTACCGAGCTGCACGTTCCTGCCGAACAAATCCGCGCCAAGCTGGCCGTTATTACGCAAAAAGAAAAGGCCTACCGTAAAGTTATCAAAACAGAAATTATCTCGATGATCAGCGAAACCAAACGATTGCTCACCATCCCGGACATTTCTGATTCAATGCGGAACTTCCTCACCACGTCAAGCGCTAACCTGCAAAATAATCTCAATCATCTTGAAAGCGGCAAGAATATTACCACCATGCCGGTCGCCATTGAAATGATCGAAATGGGTGAGGCTGAGATTACAACACTGGACACGTCAGGATCAGCCACAACGACACCGCCAAAAGATGAAGCGGCCGCAGTAAACAAAACACCCTCGCTACAAAAACAAACCCTTTTAGTCCCGATGGAAACGCCTCAGAAACCGCAACCTGGCACACAGACAGCCAAAAAGAAGAAGGGCTTTCAGCGCATCTGGGAGTGGGCCACCACCCCGGATGAGGTCACCTGGGAAAAGACTTCCGCCAAAGACAACAAACAAAACCGGCCTAAATAACAGTATCCGCGAAAATCCGAACACACTTGTTTGACATGTAGCCAGTGTTGGTGGCGCAGGCACAAAGCACCCACAGCAGGCGCTTTAGCCGAGGCAGAATGACGACGA
>JAJRWO010000177.1 GCA_024276775.1 Gammaproteobacteria bacterium
ATAACTGCCATCCAAAAATCTTTCAACCCCGGCTTGAAGCCAACCCTGTATCAATGGAAAAGATACTCAAGGGAGAGTTTTGTGGCCGTTGCCATGATAAAGTTGCCTTCAGTTTATGGACGTGTGAGCGTTGTCATAGCATCCCGCACGAAAATTCAGCCGAGGCTTTTATTGAATTAAACAAATAGAACGCTGCTCTACGTTGCGCCAATAATTGTCGGTAAAATGTGAGATTTTAATTGGGTAAAACCATGATATAACTGGGTGCACTTTCTTTTATACGACGAGATGAAAATATTTTACGCTTTCGTGCGATTGTGCGGAATAAGCGAGTTTGAGTGCGAGCACTTGCATGTTCAGTTAAAACAAATCTTTTGAACGGGACAGCCACATCTCTGTTGCCAGGCTAAGGGCTTCCTCTCGCTGGCTGATTTTTTTCATCGTATAAAGACTAATGGCAAGCGTATTGATCACTGCGGCTTCGCCATATTTATTGTCAATGCTTGCGCACCAGAGTTGTTTGATGTCTTCCAACTCAAGGGTTTTGGGTTTAACGGCGCGGCTGCCCAGCAGGGCTGGCCATTCCTCCGCCTGTGTTTGATTGTCATGCACAGACATTATTTTGACAGGTGAGTCAGGACTGGCTTCGATCTCACCGCCGTCACCTTTTATCACCGCCATATGTGGCTGCTTAAGAATCTGTGCCGCACCTTGGTGAATATCTAAATAACCCGGGTGAAATATGCCTTGCATCTGGCAGGGTGCGTTGAAGGGGTTAAGCATTCTGGCAACAGTGTGGACGGGTGAACGTAGCCCCAGAAGCTCACGCAGTTCAATCAGTTGTTGCAGGCGGGGGCAGAGTTGATCCAGATTAAGATAAGCAAAGTTATGCTGCTCCAACCGTGTTGCTGCTTCGGCAAGTGACTGGCTGATGGGCAAACCCAGGCATTCCAATACCGATGGGGTATAGACGCGGTTGTCCTTGTATCCCCCCCGTAGGCCGTGCATAAACACTTTGTAGCCATTGTCTGCTAACAACAATACGCTTAATACAAACCAGGGTAGGTGGCGTCGCTTACCTGCATAACTGGACCAGTCCATATCAATGGCAGGTGTATTAACCGGCGGTTGGATATGTTGACGCACAGCGCTGACAAATCCAGCCACTTCTTCCGGCGTCTCTTCCTTGACCCGAACCAGCATTAAAAAGGCCCCCAACTGTTCGGGTTCAACTTGCTCCTTCATGATCATGTTCATGGCCTCGAAGGCATCATCTTGCGACAACGAGCGTGAACCTTGCTTACCACGGCCCAGGATACGAATAAACCGGGAAAATGAGTGTTGTGTCTCCATGACCTAATCTCTTGACTCTGCGTGACAAACAAAAAACCCGGCATAAAGCCGGGGTTTTTGCTCAATGGCTAAACGTGTTTAATCGTCACTGCTGGAGGCACCAATCAAATGTAGCAAGCTGACAAACATATTGTAGATACTTAGATAGATACCCACAGTTGCTATGATGTAGTTGGTTTCGCCACCGTTGATCAGACGGCTGGTGTCATACAGCATGAAACCGGCCATTAGCAAAGCAACAGCTGCAGATAAAGCTAAAGAAGCCATTGGCATGGCATAACCAAGCAGACTTGCCACCAGTAATGCCAGCATGGAAAAGATAACGACTATCAAGCCAGCTATCAGGAAACCGCGCATAAAGCTGAAATCTTTTTTGCTCACCATGACATAACCGGTTAGACCCAGAAAGATAGCCGCAGTTGAACCCATTGCCATGGCAACGACGCTGCTTCCATTCGGCATGGCCAGATAATGTGAAAGCATTGGTCCCAAACCGAAGCCCAGCAGACCGGTGATGACAAAGACCACGCCAAGGCCAGCACTGGAGTTGGCCGTTTTGGGCAGCACAAAAAAGATAAGTCCCATTGCCACCAGAGAGCAGACAATACCCGTAAAACTAGGGGGTTGGATTGCCATTGAAATGCCAGCCGTGATAGCGCTAAACAACAATGTCATCGCCAGTAGGGTATAAGTATTGCGAACAACCTTGCTGATTTCGAGGCCGGAAGTGGCCGAACCAGTGATTACGTGTGCGACAGGTCTCATTAGATCAAAACTCCAGTTATAAATTTAAGTTAATGGGTATAGCGGCATCATTACGACCAGATTCTACCATTAAAGGTTCAATTCATTAAACTTGCCTATATAAAGTGTGATTATTTTGCACAAGTACTGGAAATTAGTAAAAATTTTGGTATCATCCTTTGCGTCTGGAGAGGTGGCTGAGTGGTCGAAAGCACTGGTCTTGAAAACCAGCGACGGGTTAAACCGTCCCAGGGTTCGAATCCCTGCCTCTCCGCCATTCAACGCGGTAAGCCGCTGATAAAGAAGGAAAATTTATTTGATGCCTTTTCCTCTGGGTTATTGGGGGATGTCAGAGCAGAAGATAATTGGCCCAGGTCTTTATCAAATCATCAACTAGCCGTTATCTTCCTTACTGTCATTGTTTGTCTCTGTGCTTAGTTCTGCCTCCAACTCTTCAACCGTTGGCATGATGCCTGCAAGATTTTTTGGTAGTGCTTCTGTCACGTAAGTGGACACGCCGATGGGTTTACTAGTATCACGAAGCGCGTACTCGACAACAATCCTGTTGTTCTCTCGGCAAAGTATTAACCCGATAGGATGGTTCATCACGATCATGGCGCAAGATATCGCCTACCGCAGATAAGTAAAAATTCATTAACCAGGACAGACGGTATGCCAGTCTGGGTAGAATGACACACCGATCAGGTGTATCATGGGCTGCCATCGGGACTTCCAATGGCAGCCTGACCCCCCTCAGGATGATCACTTATAAAAGCTGTTTCACTGTGTCAGGGATGGGGCCCACTTCTCATCTCATACTCAAGAATCACCTTTGGTATCATTTTTGTATCAGTTTCCAGTTGTTTAGCCTGCTTAAGCATCAGGGTTGAAATTTCCTGAAGCGTCGTCTGCTCATCAGCAGTGTAGATGGGTAGGGCCAGCAATTTAGGCAATTCTGTTCGCAGCACTTTGATCATTCTTTTCATCTCTCGCACTAACAAACGGCGCTCCATGCTACAAC
>JAJRWO010000178.1 GCA_024276775.1 Gammaproteobacteria bacterium
ATATGGTATGTCTTCAATGGGACGTGCTAGTGATAGCGGTGGTTTTTTAAGAACAGAAACAAAGCTCACTTATACGTTTGGAGGAGAAGAAGACGAGTCAGTATTTAATACAGAAGAAATTTTTGATGACAAGGGCGATTTGCTGAAGTTTAGATGGTGTGATGTCGCTTGTGAGCAGGATGAAAACTGGAAAGACGGTGATACCGCTGCATTGCCTGTGCCTATTGGAGACGACCCCTTTGAAGATGCTGGTTTTGAAGAGAGTGAGTTCTATATGGATGATGAAGCATTAGAGTTAATTGATGATTCATTCAGTGAAATCGAAATTACGGTATCGGGTGTAGAACAAGCGGGTGAATATTTGATCGTTTCAGAACAGATTTCTGAAAATGAACTTTCCGCTGTGTTTGAAAATATAATTGGTGCTGGATCGGTTGATGGCGAATACTCAGATTTTTATTATTGGGGCGGGGAAGAACAACTTAGTACAGCACTTGTGTATTTGATCGCTTTTAATGAAGAGAGTGTTGGTGTTCAATACGAGCTGATTTCAGGTGCTGAAATTATTATGCAAAGTGCTGATGCTGATATTGATGATGGTGCGCATTCGACTCCGGATCCGATGCCTGTGCTGGGGGATATTGAGTTTTCGGTTTTGCATTCATCGGCGAATATTATCGGCGGCGTTTATACTGTTGAAGGAAGAAAGGTATTTACCAGTCAAGATGATTATGAAGCGGAGCTATCGCAATACTCTAATGATGCGGCGGTTTTAATCGATTTTTCCCAAAGTAATGTTTTATTAGTCGATATGGGGCAGAAAAATAACGGTGGTTATTCCATCGGCGTTTCTTCGGTTCACGATGATGGAGATTCCGTCACTGTGACTGTTGTGTCATCAATGCCCGGTGATAATTGTAGCGTCACTGCGGCATTGACGAATCCATTTCAGTTTGTGGAAATACCTGTCAAAAAAGAAGTAGTGATCAACGAAATATCAACAGCAGCAGATCCATGTCTGAATTAGGCCTGCTTTAATCCTGGTTCGATATTTCAGACTGAAGCCAGTCAAATGAATCGCCGCAGGCAAAGGTGCCTGCGGCTTTTTTAATGCAGCTGATATTGGCGTTTGGCGATGGTCTTGACTAAACCCTGTAAGCCAGTGTTGTCATTACCTTTGACGTAAGTCCCATAACCTTTTTAATTGGTATTGGCAGTGCTGCTCCGCCATGCTGCAAGGCGACAGTGGCGTGATGGGCTTCATCCTCTTTCATCTGTTCAACCACCGCGCGGCTTTTCGTGTCTTGTTCTGGCAGACTTTGCAAATGTTCATCGAGATGTTTGATAACCTGGTGTTCAGTTTCAGCGACAAAGCCAAGGCTCCATTTATCGCCAGCGATGCCGGCAACGGCACCGATTGCAAATGAGCTGAAATACCAGAATGGATTGAGCAGGCTTTTGTGGCTATCCAATTCTTCAAGGCGGCGTTGGCACCATTCCAGGTGGTCATTTTCTTCCATTGCGGCACGTTCCATTTTTTCACGCACATCAGGCAGGCGGGCGGTGAGTGCCTGGCCGGTGTAAAGGCCTTGAGCGGAGACTTCGCCGGCGTGGTTGACGCGCATCAAACCAGCGGCGTGTTTTTTGTCGGCGTCACTCATTTCGATAGCGTCAACATCCTTGGCCGGGTTGGGGCGCTCGGTGATTTGTGGACGGCCAAAGAGGGTGCGCATGGCGTTGTCAATATTGCCAATCAGTTTGTCGACGGGCGTGTATGTTCTGTTGTTCATAGGCTTTTACGATACTTTATGTGGAGTCATGGCTCAAGCAACATTGTCAGCGGAGATTTTTTTGTGGCGTAGCAGTAGTGCAGCGGTCATTAATAGGCTGAGCCAGATAGATAGACTGCTGGAGCCGCCACCGTTGGTATTGCCTGGGTCGTCCTTTGTGAAAACAACAAAAGTGGCGGTTTTTTCACCGCTGTTGATGCTGACCAAGGCCTCTTTGCGAGCGCCATAGCTGCTTGATGAGGTTAGGCGCAGTCTGAGTGTGTCATTGTTTTTTATAGTGCCAGAGGCTGAGGTGAATTCGGCGTTATTAATGCTGTATTCGCCGCCGGCGATGAGTAAGCTGGCGGTGGTGTCCAGCCAGTTAATGGTGATGCTTTCCGTGGTGATAATGGTGCCGGGTTCAACACCTGCAACTGCTGTAAAGTTCAGTTCAGTGGCTATTTCGTCCTCGGTGATGGTGGTGACGCTGAATTCAGCGTTAAGACCGCCGATGATGATGGTGGCGGTTTCTGTTTTGTTATAAAGGCTGGATGACAGCAGGCGAATTCTGATGGTTGTGCCGTTGCTGACCGTGCTCGATTCGGATGTGAAGGTGCTGCCGCCATTGATGCTGTATTCAGCGCTTTGGCTGGTGCTGTTGTCCGGGTTTGAAATTTCTTTGCCGCTGATACTGAATGTCGTACTGTCGAGCAGGCCGCTGAGGGTGATTGGGTTCGACGTGATTTTGCTTGATAGGGCGACGTTTGTTTGTGCTGTAAAGGTGAAGTTATTGGGTGTTTGAGGGGTCAGGTTTTTCAAATATGAAAAATTGTGGCTTACCATGTTTGTGGTTATCAGGTCGATGTAGTTGTCGTTGTCTATGTCCTGGGCAATGACGGCATTAGGAGCCTTTATGCTGATGGCGTCTGTTTTGGGGGTGAGTGTGCCATCGCTATCATTGCTAAAAACAGAGAGGCTATCGGTGGCGCTATTGCTGACGACAATATCCAGGTCGTTATCGTTGTCGAGATCGCTGATGCTAACAAACGTTGGTGTGGTGCCGGTGGTGTAGTCAATTTTGTTGTTAAAGCTGCCCGGGTTGCTGGCACC